>CAMYNZ010000029.1 GCA_947259865.1 uncultured Desulfobacterales bacterium
TACCGTGCGTGTGTTAGAAATTCGGAATAGCTCAAAGCTCATAGCTTAAAGCTCAAAGCAAAATTGATTAAATTCTTTTATTAAATGCGCTAATCCCAAGCCAGAGGCAGTCATGATAAAAGAGAGGTTCCCCGGTTAAACGCACCTGAGGCGCACAAGTTCGCTGCGCTCCTTTTCTTCGAAACCCCGGTGAAATGAGCTTCACTCTGTCATTACATGAATTTCACTGGGCAAGAATTTAACTGGGCAGGCACGGTTCAGGGCTAAAAAAATAACATAGATTGCTGCAGTACCAGAGGGTGCCATTGAATGAAATAAACAAGCCCCATTTCTCAATTCGAGATCCGGCGTTTTGGTATTTTTGACCATGAAGCGCAGATTGGCATAACGCCATGACCGCCCCTCTTTACGCCAGGGCGACAGGCAATGGGAACATCTAACATCCGTGAGGTTAAAGATGAAACATCAACAAATCATCGGGCATCTGCATGTGAATGGTGAGGTGTTTAAATATCTTTTTAAGAACATTTCGGACGAACAGGCCCGTTGGAAACCCGCTGCGGACAGATGGTCCCTGCTGGAGGTTGTCAACCATCTTTATGATGAAGAAAGGGAAGATTTCAGGAAAAGACTCGAACTTGTCCTCAACGACCCCGATGAGCCTTGGCCGGCCATTGACCCCGAAGGCTGGGTGCTTCAGCGCCGTTACAACCAGAAAAGTTTAAAGGAATCTTTGCACAATCTCTTCGGTGAGCGCGCCAACTCCCTGGCATGGTTGCAGGCTCTGGAGACCCCCGACTGGCAAGCAACCCACCGCCATCCCCAAATGGGCGACATGTCTGCCGAACTGCTTCTGGCCAACTGGCTGGCCCACGACCTGTTTCACATCCGTCAGATAAACGACTTGCATTTTGCCCGCCTGACCCGGCAGGTGATGCCACTATCGCTGGCGTATTCGGGTTGGAAATAGAAGGCATGAACGGAAGACAAAAAGCTGAGGGGCATAATCTAAATTCAGCAGCGGAGGCTACCGACCTGGACTCGACTCAGCTATAAATTGGTCGTCAACGCTATCCGACCCCGCTTATTGACGTTCTCATATTTGATCGTATCTTTTCCTATATATCGTGTTCTGACACCGGCCAGATTCAGGCCATGACCAAAGGAGAGAACCATGCTGCTCAAAGGAAAAACTATCGGTATTCTCATCGGACCCGGATATGAGGATCTGGAATTCTGGGTACCGTATATGCGAGTGAAAGAAGAAGGCGCAGAAGTCAAAGTGATCGGTATCAAGGGAGGTGAACTCTATACGAGCAAAAGCGGCGGGTTGACCGTCGAAAGTCAGGTTGCCGCCAAAGAGATCACCGCCGACCGGTTGGATGCGTTGCTGGTACCAGGTGGTTGGGCCCCGGACAAGCTTCGCCGGGACAGAAATATTTTGCAGTTAGTTCGTAACATGGATGCCCAGGGCAAGCTCCTTGGTTTTATCTGTCACGCCGGTTGGGTGGCAGCCAGCGCGGAAATCTGCAAAGGCAAACGTGCAACCGGCAGCACCGGCATCAAAGATGACATGCAAAATGCGGGGGCCATATGGGTCGACGAACCTGCCTTTCGAGAGGGCAACCTGGTGTGGGGACGCGTGGTGGAAGATATTCCGGATTACTGCCGGGAACTGGTGAAAGCGCTTTCATCCTAATTGCATAAACAAAGGCGCATCCTGCCGAAATCAATAAACCCCATTTCTCAATCCGAGATCCGGGGTTTTGAGTGCGAAAAAAAGCTTTAAACAAAATTATCGTTTCGATACATTTAATCCGTGATAGAGGTCTAAAATCTCTTCTTCATCTAACGCTCTGTTATAAATTTGGACATCATCTATGCGGCCGTTGAGATAGGCATCATCAGGGTGACCCAATATCAAGCTTTCATCGGAGTCCGCTATTTCGCCGCTCACCGATTGAGTTGTGTCCAATTCCCCATCGATGTAAATCTTGACTACCTGATTTGGAAAATCGTATATAGCGACCATGTGATGCCACGCGTTGAGACCAATGGGTGTCGATTCGATGATATTTACATCAGGGGTGTAGATATGAAAGCGAGGTGTATTGTTGGATATCTTCCACCCATAGGACCCCGGTTTGGATAAACACCATTCATCTCCGGTTGCATTTTTTGTTCTTTTAATCCAGACCGAAATACTAAGTTGTTTTGTTACATCCAACGAACTGACACCCGGATCAATGATTTCCACATAATCTTCATCTCTTCTAAACTTAAGGGCCTTGCCAAATTTTCCTTTTCTGCGCACGGTATGCCCATACAGTCTGCCGTGATTGCCCATACCGGATTTATCAATAATTTCTTTGCGGCCTCGTTTTTCGTCAAACTGCCAATAACCGATCAGGCCGTTCGGGTTTAAATAATTGGCCCCTGTGCCAAACGTCATGGCACCTGAATCCGCCTCATGGGCGCCCATGTCCGGGGCTTGGCCGGTAAAGACATCATTGAAGTTAGGGATTAAATCGCCGGCATCAAATCCGGGACTCGATGATTTTAGATAGAAATGTCCCGTGCCTGTGTCAGAATCAAGACCCACCTCGTTCCCATAAAGGGGATTGCCCTTGATACCATTTCTTTCCGAACCTCCGACGGCGATTATTTCTCCATTATATAAATCATAATCAAAATCGTTTTCGCTGTTCTCAAGATTCTCGAGGATGGCATAGTGAACGTCACTTTGACTTTCTAAAATATTGTTGCGGGTGACACAATTTTTTAAATCCCGACCGGAGGCATTGATTTGATTGGAGTGCCCGCTTAATTCCGGATCCGTGGGGATGAGTGATGTATTGTGAAAAATATATAATTTGCCATCACCGTAAAAGGTATTGTTTACCGCAGAGCCACCTGCTTTTATCAGGGATGCCCCCGTATTGTGCCTGGGAAGAGGACCCTTGCGACTGCTGCGCACGACATTTCTCCAGATGTAGACAGGACCTACCTCTACAGGGGCACAGGCAATTCCGACGTAGGAGCGATCGATATAATTATTCCATATTCTAACATTGCGGTTATTTCCTTCGCTTTCAATGGCATCATCCCAGCAACGCTCTATATAATTACTGTATATATCCGTGTCGGAGTTTGGAAAGCCAATATCAAAATTTTTTGATTCCCCGATACCATCGTTAAAATAATGATCATCATCAGAAAAGATTTCATTATAACGAATGACATGATTTCCGGCGCTGGCTTTCAACACGATGGCCTTGGGTCCGATGGGATGATAGGTTGCATATTTGTCACGATATTCTTTCCAGCTGTTTGCATCGGATCTGGGATGGTGTATCTTGTTTTTTTGAATAATGATTCTTTCAATCGCATTGGAATCGGAATATATCCCCGCGTCTTCATTGACACCGAATCCATCGGTATCGACACGACCCCAGCCGCTTATATCGCAGTCCTCGATGATAACATCATGGGCGCCGTTCAAAAGTTTGATTGCGTGTATACCCGCATTTTTCAGGGTCAATCCCCGGATGATGACGTAAGAAGCATCGATTATCAGACAATGGTCGTGGGCGTTGTTCACATCTATAATGGTTTGCGCTTTTTCTGGATGAGTGAACAGGGTATAGGCTTCTGCAGTTCCTGAATCTTGTACCACATAGGGTGATGCAGTGATGCCATCAGGCAGGTAGACGATGTCTCCCACCGGAATTTGTTCCTTCCATGTGGTTACTTTTATCTTGCGAGAGCGATTCCTTTTTTCTAATGTAAATTTGATCTCATATGTGACACCCGGATATAAATTAACCAGACTCCCGCGATATTCATCAGTATCGGGGTCAAACCAAAGATCCAATCCCCTTCTCCATTCAGGTTCTCCGAGTATTTTATAATCAACATGGCAGATATTATCTTCACTTCCGCCCCAGGGACTGTAATAAAGGCCGATGGAATGAAAGGTGGGTATGGCGTGCGGGTTGGCAGTTGCCTGGTTGGAATTGCAGCTGAAGGTGACAAACAGCGCCAGGCTCGACGCAATCAGCCAGAATGCCAATCCAAACAGATTAGCGCCTGCGGGTGTCTCGTTTTTAATCATTTGTTTTAATCGTGGACGCGAGTGTTGCAAGGTGCCGACCGTATGTCCATCATGGCGTTTGTCGCAGCCAACCGGCAGACGGTAATTGGATTATGGGTTTTTATCTGTCTTATTTAAAACGTGCACTCGGTGTAAGGGGTTGTGATCCAAATCATTACGGACGACGCAATCATCAGGCCACCCAGGTAGCCAAACACCAGGGTGAAGTTGCCCTGGGTCAGATCGAGTAAGTAGCCTCCCAACCAGGGGCCCAGGGCACCGGACAAAAAGCCGAAGGCCGTGAAAACACCGCCGAAAATGGATCCGAAATGTTCCATTCCGAAACAATCACTGACCAGAGGCGCTGAAACGGCAAAAAGCGTGCCGAAGGCAAAACCAATAACAGCTGCCAGGACACCCCACATTATAATTCCGGACACATGGGGCAATAAATAATAGGCACCGCCGGCCAGTAAAAAGGTTGTGACCATCACCGTTTTACGGCCGACGATGTCGGATAGAAATCCACTTGCCAGGCGGCTGAGACCGTTGGTGATGTTAAACGCCATTAAAATCAGAACCGCCCGGGACATGGTCAAACCGTTCGCCAACCCGAAGCTGGTTGAAAGGGTAACCATGGCAATACCGGCCGCACCGACAAAAGCATAGGTAAACCATAGCAGCCAAAAAGAGCGGGTCCGCAGACTCTGGCCAAAGTTTAATGACAGGGTTGCCGGAACACCTGGCCCGGATTGCCGGATACTCTCGGGTTCTGCCCGGGGAAGGCGAATGAAAAATGCCGTCGCCAGACCGATGATCAAAAATACGGCACCCACCCACCCGGTCATATGCCTGTGACCAAAAAGTTGCAATATGCGGTTGAATACAGGGGCCATGACGGCCCCCGACAATCCGAAAAACATGCTCACCAGACCGGACACCAGCCCGCGTCGTTGCGGGTACCAGCGTTGGACCACGGTGAGAGCCGGCAGGTAAATAAACGCTGAAGAGGCGCCTGTCAGAAAAGCCCACAGATATACCCAGTAAATGCTATCGGCATGTCCCAGGGCAGCCGTACTTGGTCCGTATATAAGTGCCCCCAGCGCCATAATCCAGGCCGGTTTGATTTTTTCCTGCAACCGGCCGGTAACAAACATAAATATGCCTACGGCAGCCAGGACAAAGAATAGTGTTTTACCAGCATCTGCCCGCCCAACGTCAAAAATTTGCTGCCAGTGCGTGCCCATCACACCGGGGAAACCGAATACCAGAGCCCCCGGCAAAAAGATCGCCACACAACTGGCCACTACCGCCACGAATGGATGATATTGTTTTTTCATCGCCATTGTTAAACGAAATTCGAACCTGATACGAAATTAATTTTATTGTTGTTCAAAGACAATAGCGTGTCAAGCGGTAAACGAAGAAAATCCAGCAAAATCAGGGAAGTCAAGGGGGGCACCGCTACAAAAGGGATTTTAGGGGTTTTAAAACGTAACCATCCGGGGCACAAAATTCTGGAAAGAAAATCTATGAGCACAACACGCAGGATGGTCACCCCGCAGTTTAACCGGCATTGACATCCGCAAGGCCTCAACCGCTGTGTGTCCAATCCAGTATATTTCAGGGCAGTACAGGGTGCCGAATACGACTTTTACCACAACCCCGCTTCAACACACTCTTGCCGGACAAACGGGTTCTCATTACCCTGAATATTTTCTATCCTTTTAGTCCGTTGGCATTCCCAGGCATCGACTTTGTCTTGCCGGTCCCAGGCATCAAAGAGTTTTCGATTCTTTCTGCCGATGATACCGCGTCCCGGGTAGGCGGCGTCCATATATTTATAGATACGGGCGATATTGCCTCGCACGTACCCCGGCGGTTCTGCACTGCGATCCGCAATCTCCATGTCGCATTGGCCAAATTCACGTTTTTCTCCCGGGATCATCGCAAAGCTGTAATTTGACCGCAGCCCGTTAATTTCACCGACTGACGGTACCAGGTTATACATATCAGATTCCATGTACCGGAACACGGGTACCATCTTCCTCGTGCAGTTGCGGCCCTTGAATGATTTTCCTTTACTGTCAACGCATTCGGGATGGCCCTGGCGCCATTCCCTGAAGCTCTGGCCAAATGAATGGGCCGGAACAATATGTTCCCACTCTAAACGATAAGCACGTTTCGATTGTTTCTTGGGTTCATAACCGTTGGAGTGAAATACCTGTCTTTTCGGGCTGAATTCACAGCCGCAGTAAAAGGTTGTGTAATGATCGTAATAGACTTGCCTCAGCAGGATCTTTTTGGCCTTATTGAATGACGGGTTTAGGGTATTGCCCTGGATTTGGATATGGGCAGCACTGCTACCGTTAAAAAAAAGGGCTGCTGCTATGAAGACAAATGACAGTCGTTTCATATAATTGACCTCAGGGTGCGGTTGCGCTGCAGTATCTTTGGCAGTTGCTGCATGATGATACATAATGCAGGATCCGGCCCCGGCGTGGTTTCACCGACCAATTCCCTTCCAGAATCCAGGATCACCGTCACCCAAAAAAAAACCGAGCTGCAGGTGCTCATCAGCTCGGCTAGAAAAATCCAGGCAACCCGGCTGACCGCCCGCAGCGGACCCGTGGCTTTCCGCCCCCGCCTCACGACGGGTTTGGCTTTTCAGGTTTTCGATATTTTTTTATAAATTATAAATGAATACCCGTGAAAAGTCAAAGACGCCATCTTCTCTTTGACCCGGGAAAGGCCACCCGCAGATACTAGCGTTATGTTGTAGAAATAACTTTAAAAAGTATTTTAGCAGTTTGAAAGGCATTTGCTCACGCCGGTGACCATTTTGGGGACGCCCGCTGCAGCGGGGCTAAATCAAAAGAACTCGACCTCGCTTGCGCTCGGGACTCAGACAGCTTTTGATTTTTACCCGCCAACGGTCTCTGGCGGGTGAATACGCCAAAGATCGTTGGCGGACAAGCGCCCCGCTACAACGGGCGTCTTTATCCCAAAATGCTCAATAGTGCTCGCAAAAACCTTTCAAACTTTGTGCTGAATATTGTTGCTTATTTGTGGGACACGACACTAGCTGGTTGCAGGCTCAACCCTATTAAGTGTTTGACACCCTAACCCGGGTTAGCCATACTTGCGTCTAGAAAAAGCCGGCCCGGATATTTTATAAATCGATCTTGGCGCAGCTGCGGCGCTGGGGCCCTTTACGGCAGGCTGGCTAGAGATGGATGGACCCAGGCTCTGGGTCTGCGGCAATCTCGGTTCGTGCCGGAGACGGACGAGATCCGTTGGCCCCGGATGTTTTATGCTTTTTTTTGTATCCAATCACGGATTTGAGCAGGAGGAATAATGTCAGATTTAACACTGCTTCCCTTTCACGACTGGCTGGTCGATTTGCGGCGTGAACTCCACCAGATTCCTGAACTATGCTACAAAGAAGAAAAGACGGCAGCCAAAATCTGTGAAGTTTTGGATCAACTGGCCGTCCCCTATCAAAAAAATGTGGGAAAAACGGGCGTGGTCGCCAGATTCAAGTCCCAAAAAGAAGGGCCGCTGCTTGCCTACCGGGCAGATATGGATGCTCTGCCCCTGGAGGAATCCAATGATGTTCCCTATAAATCGCGGCACCCGGGGGTAATGCATGCCTGCGGACATGATGGGCATGTGACCGTGGGCCTGGGGATCATCCGTTGGCTGCAGCAACAGAACTGGTCCCGGAACGGCTGCGGTGAAATTCTCTTCTTTTTTCAACCTGCGGAAGAAGGCGGCGCAGGGGCAAAGGCCATGCTGGATAGCGGTCTGTTTGATTCGGAACCGGTGAAGGCCATTTTCGCCGGGCACATGAATCCCGAGCTGCCGCTGGGAAGGATCGAACTCATATACGGAACCGCCCACGCAGCTGCCGACACCTTGCGAATTCGAATAAAGGGCAAAGGCGGCCATGGCGCGGCACCGCACCTTTGCATCGATCCGATTGTGGCGGGTGCCCATTTGGTCACCCAGCTGCAGGTATTTACCAGCCGAAATATTGCACCCTTGGACAGTGCGGTTGTGACCATTGGTAAATTTGAGGCCGGAACGGCTGAAAACATTATTCCCCAGGAGGCCAACCTTCTGGGCACCCTGCGGACCCTATCGCCGGAGGTGCAAGCGCTGGCCATGCGGCGGATTGATGCAATGGTCCGCGGCCTGGATCTGACATTCGGTGTGACGGCCACCCTGGATTTTGACGAAGGATATCCCATCCATGTTAATCATCCCGAACTGTTGGATTTTATTAAGGCCTGCACGCAGGAAATCTTAGGTGATGACGCCGTGCATATCGGCCGGCCGCGGATGGGGGCCGAGGATTTTTCCTATTTTTGTCAGAAATGGCCGGGGGTTATGCTTGGACTTGGCTGTCATGATCCGGCCAAAGGATTCCAATATCCCTTGCATTCTCCCCGTTTTGATATGGATGAAAGGGTGCTGGACGTGGGGGTCCGACTTTTCGGACAGGCTCTGGTTCGCTATATGGAAAGGGCGATCCCTGAATGAATCCAAACTTTAATTATTCCCAGTCCAGCAACCGCTGCTGTCCCTCCAGTTTGCGGATTTCAGTAAGATCCTGGCTGACCTCCAGGGTACCCCGGTAGTAACCCCGGCCATCCCGCACCGCAAAGTAGCGGATATAGATAAATCTGCCGCCCAATTCGATCCAGAACTCCGCCGTGTCCCTGCTGCCGGATTTAAAGGCATCCAGGATCTTGTTGACCAGATGCACGCTTTTGGGGGGATGACAGTTTCGAACCTCGCGGCCGATGACTGCAGGGCTTCTTGGAAAAATTCGCTCCGGTCCCTCGGAATAGTAAGCCACCCGATCGTCTTCATCAACAAAGGTCAAGTCCACCGGCAGGTGGGTCAACATCAGGTTTATCTGTTCCAGGCTCATCCGCCCTGTATCCAGGCCCAGTGCACCGGCCACATCCTTTAGGACCTCCGCGGGTTCGGCAATTTTTTCCGGAGTCTCATCTATGATTTCCCCGGGCCAGCCCTCTTCCGGCACCACCCAGGCAAAACCGATGTCGGCTTCACCCTCCTTAACCCTGATCCATTCCTTTTGGGTAAGCATATCCAGACTGGCGGGGTAGAGAATGTGCTCTTCTTTGTATATCATATCACGGATTGTCTGTATCGCCTCCTTGAGGGATGACACCGTCTGTGCCGCATCCCGGCCGGCAAACGCTTCCCTTGCCTGTTTCAATTGGGCCCGGATGTCGTCGTGGAGGGACCACATGACCTGGGATGGCCCGGTAAAGTGATGTTCTTCCAGCATTGGAAAAAGCTGGTTTTCCTTGCGCGTGTAGTGGGTGTCAATTTCAGACAGCCGTTCGATAAGGCTGCCCAGCGCCTGGCGGTGCTCCTCAAAAGCCTTTGGTTCGGGGGGCTGTTTTATGCGGCCCAGAAGCATGCTGGTTTCACTCATGATTTTTTCAGACGCCCGGTTTTCCTTCATGAAGGTGTGGATCGGATGCCCCGGGGGGGACTCTGGCCGATCCTTCTCTGCCAAAGCCTCTTTGAAAAGCTCCACATGAACGTCACAAAGGCGTTTAATTTCTTCGGCGGGCAACCCTTCGTCCATGAGTTCCTGTTCCATTTTGGCGATCTCTGTGGCCTCCACACCGCTGACGAGCCCTTTGAATCGTTGTTTGAGAACCTCCATGTCTTCGCCGTCGTGGAGATCTTTGATGATTGATTTGAGTACCGCCCGCTTTTGGGCGGAATCTGTTAAAGCATCACCTGGTAGTTCGGGCGCTGACGCTGCGGAAACCGGCACACTGTCGGTCTGCTTTTTTATCTCGGCTTCAAGCGCCGCTATCAGATTTTCTACTTCCAGCCCGCCGATGCCGGCAGCCTTTTCAAGGGATGCCACTTTTCCGATAGTTTTGCGCATCACCGGGTTTTTCAGGTTTTTGAACGCCGGTGACAGGCTGATCAGGAAATCAAGCAAAAAAGGGTATTGCTTGAGCAAATTGTCAATTTTTGTACTGGCATTGAGTTCCATGGAAAGATTCCTCCTTGCCGCAGAATTTGGCAACTTATTTATGGGACACAATACTGAAAGTGATTTCAAATTCAGACCGGCATATCGCGAGTTAAATAAACGGTAATTGTCAGCATCCAATTATCGAATACGACCCGGGTTGTCAACGATGGGTTTTTTGGTGGAGAGGGCCGGAATTGAACCAGCGCAAACCCAGGATTTCACCCTGGTGCTCTACCGTGCTGAGTTGACGGCTGTGATGGTTGCCCCAAGCGGGATCATATCCGGAATATGATACGAAACGGATCAATATCATTGACTGGATAACAAAGCTTATGTTAGAAACGGTTTGATGATATAATTTGCTAATTCCAAAGCGACAGGTAGCCATGAATAAAGCGCTGAAAACCCCTTATCTCGTAAAGAGATCAGGGTTTTTTTTTAAGGTCATCACAACGCCGATAAATGATTGACAAATAAATCTACATCTTACACCCTCATCCCCGGTGTGGAGATTTGTTCAACACGTATGAAAAAGGCCATAGAAAATTTAAATTTGATGGTCGACAACGGTGGCAGACGATCAAAAATTGACCGCCGTATATTTTCATATGGGGTAGTCCTTCCCGACCATAGATCCGGCAATGATCGCAGAAGTGGCATTGATCGAAGGGTTTCCCCACAATTAAAGTTGAGCAAAGATTTAGAACGAAGACAGGCTTTTAAATTCTGACATTTAAAAAGCGAACTCCTATCAAAAAATTGCAGGGGTTCCATTTATGCAATAACGATCCCGTGCCTTTAAATAAATCTTTAGGTTGGAAACAAGGTAAATTAATTCAACGGGCTTAGAAATTTTCTAAGCTCGTTTTTATTTGATTTAAGTCATATGTTTCCAACCCTGCAAGGTGGCATATATAAATAATGAATTTGTAACCGGTCGAAAAATACCGGGTCTTGGAAAATTGACAGCAACGGGAACCGGGCGGACGTGCTCGAAATTTGTTGATCCCTTAAATAGGAGGAGGTGCAAAAATGACCGATAAAATCGAGATTTTAGACTTACGGTTGATGCGCCCTGCTAAGCGGCATGAGCAGATATTTCAGAAATGGAATCACTTAAGGCCGGGTCAGACCCTCAAGATTATCAATGACCACGACCCCAAGCCGCTGCGCTACCAATTCGAGGCTGAATATACGGACATGTATGAGTGGGAATACGAACAGCAGGGGCCGGTGGACTGGATCGTGAATATAAAGAGGAAATAACAAAGCCTTCAAGTGCTGACGTGACCAAAATGGCAAAATATGCGAAACCGTGAAAATGATAGTAATTTTAGGGATTTTCTCACCGCGGTAGAACCCATTCGATTCCGGGAGCCCTTTGCAGAAACACTGGGTGTATTCACCAGTGAAGATGCCGTGCTGGAATACACCTTTGTCGATATTGTCAAAATGGCGGGGCACGCCTGCCCCACGACCGCCGGTGCGTATTTGTGCTGTCAGGCAGCCCTGAAAGCGCTCTACGATGGTGAGACTCCCGTCCGGGGAGATGTTTCGATCACAATTTACGGAGAACCGGATGAGGGTGTTTTCGGTGTTATCAGCCATGTGTTTTGCCTGCTAACGGGTGCAGCACCGGCCAGCGGCTTCAGGGGCCTGGGACATAAATTCAGACGCAAGGATTTACTCCAATTTAATCCGGGAAAAATAGAATCCCAAGCGCTGTGTTTCGAGTTCAAAAGATCCGACACCGATCGAATCGTTTTAGTAAAATTCTACCCCCATAGAATTCCGTTTCCTGAAGAAAAAAGCAAAAGATTGGCAGCGCTTCTGGAAAAGGTCATTTGGGAGGCTGAAAAGGAAATTGAACGCA
The DNA here is from genome assembly GCA_947259865.1 of uncultured Desulfobacterales bacterium. The sequence goes on from CAMYNZ010000029.1 coordinate 12,001, forward strand.
AGGAATTTCAAGATCTGTGGATGGCAAAAGTCGAAGACATGCTGGTGAATAAAAACAATATTGATGAATGGCTAAAAGTCGAAAAAAGAAAGGCGTAAAATGAGCGAAGTAAAAACAATCGATCCCAGGGGCCTTGAACATCATGAGAGGGAGTCCCTCATTTTTCCAAGCCTCGAGGATCTCAAAAAAAATGATACCCTGGTAATTATTATGGAGTTTAATCCCCTGCCCCTGGTATACCTTTTGGAGACCAGCAAGGAATTTGAGGTGTCCCGCCAGAAAGAAGGACCTGAAGAGTGGATTTTAACGGTCAAACGGGTTGCCGACGCCGAAAATAAAAACGAGCAGTTCAAGGATCTGTTGCAGGAATTAAAAAAAGGTAAAATTCCGGAGGTTGTCGCGGTGAAATCCGAAAAACCGCATCCCAAGGTCGATGCCGGATCTTCACAGAACAGGGGATCCGGGCTGGCCAGGGAAGATAGGGTGCATGAGCAGATTCGAACGCATCTTTGCGATCTCCACCTGGAGGCGCTCAAGGATCGTCTTCTGGCCAAAAGCATAGCGGTCGAAGCGCCTCATCCGGTGAATTCCTTCATGCAGGAACACAAGATTATTCTTGAGAGCCTGAATGAATTGAGCTCGTTTCTGGGGAGTCTCGGACAGGCAGAAAGTTTCGAGGATTTGGGCCGGGACTTACAAAAATTAAAGGATATCTCCCACCATTTAGTGGAAGCCGAAAGCCATCACCAAAGAGAAGAAGAAGCTTTGTTTCCCAAACTCGCCAAACATGACGTCATCGAGCCCGCTGAAATCATGAAAATTGACCACACAGAGTTCAGAAAAAGAAAACAGGCTTTATATCAGCTCTCTCACAATTTTGAAGACTATGCCTTTGAAGAATTCAAGAAAAATGTATCCGACCTTGGCGGATATCTCGTGCAGGCGCTCGAAAGCCATATTTTTAAGGAAGATAATATTATTTATCAGATAGCGCTTCAAATTTTAAGCGAGGATGAATGGCAGGAGGTCAAAAAGGAGTGTGACAAGATAGGATACTGTTGTTTTACTCCTGCGGATAAAAAATAATTAACTGGCGAGCCCCGGTTGAATCCTGCCGTTGGGCAGGTTCGCCAGGTGACCCCGCTAAAATAGTTTTCACCACAGTGGAATAGTCTCCGAATTCCACGTGGTAAAAATTTCACTGAGCAAAAATTCAACGGGGCAGGCGGAGCAGGTATTGGGCCGGGTAAATGAAAGACCCATTCAAAAATCCAACGCGAGCGTCAAACCGACCCTGCTTAAACGGTTTCTCTGATCGTTATTTTGCTACTCGTTATTACATAAATTATAAAACCCGTGAGAAGCGCGGCTCCCAGGAGATGAGAATCCCTTGCTTTTATAAGATAGGCAATGGTGAATACCACAATAAAGCCAAATAATACGATAAAGGTTCGCGAAAAACGCCGTAATATCACCCTTCCAAAATGAACAAATCGAATATGGCTCACCAGCAGATAGGAGGTTATAAGGATCACGGCCCCTATTATCCACAAATTATTCCAGAATAAACAGGCCCCCAGAGCAACCATAGCGCCGGCAGGGCTGGGCAATCCGTTAAAGAAGCCATCCGGCAGCGTCAAGTCATGTTTGTCACGCACTAAAAATCGCCATAAACGAAACCCTATGGCGATGAAGTAGATAATCCCGAAAATAATGGAAGGCAGCACCAAATTACCCTTCAAAATGATCAACACGCCCGGGCACAGGCCGAAGCTGACCAGATCCGCCACATCGTCAAGCCACGGACCAAATTTTGTTCCGCCATGCTTTTCAGCCATTCTGCCATCAAACAGATCGAAAATCTGTCCGGCCAAAATAGCAATAGCCGTGTATACGTAACGTCCTTGAAAGACCCAGAATAGGCCTGTTATGCCGCATAATAAATTCAAAATTGACAGGATGTCTGCATAGAAACGGTTGGCTATGAGCTTAAAGACAATCGATGATATGGATAAAATAATGCATACATAAAGCATTTGAGCAGAAAAATCAGGGATTTGTAAGGCATCATCCAAAAGCGCGCAGTAAATGATCAGGGCAAAGCACAATACCGCTTTAATTTTTCCGAAATTATTGGCGGCCACCGAGAAAATTGTAAATCGCTTAATTATATATCTGACCAGGAACTGCCCGCAGGCTTCTATAATCAGCAGGGCCCATATTGCAGCCACGTCGAGCAGGCCCTGATAGGCGAAAAAAACCATGGGAGGCAAATAGGTCAATTTATCACACAGTGGATCGATTTCTTCGCCGAAAGGTGAAACCAGGTCGCATTGCCGAGCTATTAGTCCGTCAACACCGTCCAGGACCGCTGAAATGGTAAACAACAAGATGCCCCAGGTGTATTGCCGGGCTACAAAATACAGCATCATGCCTGACAGACCGATTATCACCCGCCAAACACAAATGGCATTTGGATGAAAATACCAATGTCCGCCGATAAAGCCTCGTGCCCTCTCATTTTTTAAAGAAACCACAAAACCCAGATAAATTAAGAGAGAAATAGCCACTGATACGATAATTGCAATTGGCCTGTCCAACGAAGTCCCCTCCACTAAATTTCATGTGCGGTGTCACATCTGTCTTTTCCGTATCACAAGTTCTGATAAAAGGAAATCAAAGAGATCATGTTTTTATTTCTGATTGCTTTTACAAAAAGTTTCCCAACTTGAACAGCTAACCGGGGGGTAAAAGGTTAGCGTTGCGCAGAAGATAAAATTCAAGATTATTGACTGAATAGATGCGTTTGTGTTAGAGATGTTTGAATGATGTAATACGCTTATCCAAACGCTAAGGCAGCCATGCGATCAAGGCAACAAACCCCATTTCTCGCTGCGAGATCCGGGGTTTTGGTTATTTGCAGCTGTATATCTGATATTATCGAATTTAGAATTCCAGGGAGGAGCTATGAAAATACTTCGACATTTTGGCTCACTGGTCTTTGTGCTGGGCCTCTTCACGGCAGTATTTGCCGGGCTTCCGTGGTACGTGATCGTTGCCGATGATCCCGTCCTACCCTGGTGGCTCAGGTCTGCTGTTTTTGGCCTTCTGGGAGGGATTCTTATGGTTTTGCTGACAGTCGCCCTCGAACAGCGAAAAAACAAGACATCAGAAACAGTACCGATGCCTGATTCCTCTGACCGCAGGGTTTTGCTGTTGAATTCCGCAGCACTGCCCGGCCGGCAGATCACGGAGATACTTGATCTCGTCCAGGGCCACACGGTATTTGCCATCTGGCTCGGTAAAGATCTGTCCGCCATCATCAGGTTGATCCTTGGCGGCGAATTGACGGAATACACAGAAATGATGGGAAGGGCGCGATCAGCAGCCACCAGCAGGATGATCGCTCAAGCTTCAGCGCTGGGTGCGGATGCCATAATAAATGTTCGCTATATGACCACGAGCGTTATCGGGAGCGCGGCCGAGTTATTGGTCTACGGCACAGCCGTCAAGCTCAGCAAGTAGATGCCCTGTGAGAAGTTAGACCTAATATTCCCATAAATCCTTTTAAAATGGAGAAGGAGAACTCAATGAAAATCAAAGCCAAGATTCATGTGGAAAACCAAAAAAATGTTGCTCAAAAAAGGCTTGGCGTCAGGCTGGACTTTCTCAAAGAAAAAGGTTTGGCGGGCGTTGATATTAAACGGGATACCGTGATCAGAAAAATAAGAGCGGAAATTCGCAAGGCAGATCATCGGTTGGCCAGTATCGCCGCACAGGAAAAATTAAACGCGGAAAGAGCTCAGATCAAAGCAAAAAAATCGGTTGCAGCAAAGAGCTCCCGTGAAAAGGCTCCGGCCAGGGCGGCTAAGCCTGCTGCCAAGGAAAAAGTGAAGCCGGAGAAAGCGGAGAAACCCGAGCCGGCTGCCAAGGAGAAAGTGAAGCTGGAGAAAGCCGAGAAACCCGAGCTGGCTGCCAAAGAGAAAGTAA
>CAMYNZ010000030.1 GCA_947259865.1 uncultured Desulfobacterales bacterium
ATCAGAATATTTTTTTCACTTATAAATGCGCGCCCGGTTGATTCGACAACTTTATGGATACGGTTCCGGTTGCACAATGGCTGACAAATCCCATTTGACTATCGGAATTATCTCTTCTATATTGACCCTTGTTTAATTGACCGAACGACTTTCCCGCAGATCCCGCAGTTTACTGAAGGGAGGCTTCACGTGAGCCGCTTTGGGCAGGTAACGATGTAAATGACGAATACGCAGATGAAGGGATCCATTATGAGAATTATGGTAATGGTTGTATGGGTCACATTCGCTTTGAGTGCCATCGCCGTTGCAGATGAGACAACCTCGGCCAAAGAATTATTAAAAAACAAGCTTGATGCGGTACTGGTGATCTTACAGAAAAAGGATCTTGCCCTTGAGACCAAGAAAAAGGAAATTATTGTAATCGTTGCGCCGGTTTTCGACTTTAAACTGATGTCAAAGCTTACTATAGGCAAGAAACACTGGCTGGGTTTGCCCCCGGAAAAAAGAGACAGATTTACCGAACTGTTTGTTGATTTCCTAAAAAAAACGTACCTTGATGCCATAATCCTATATACCGACGAAAAAGTTGTTTATAAAGAAAGCCTTCACGTAAAGAATAAAGTTCACATCCCAACCGAACTGATCACCAAAGATACTTCATACAGAATGCTCTACAAGTTTTATAAGTCGAAGCAGGGCTGGAAAATCTATGACATAGAAATTCAGGGTGTCAGCCTCATTAGAACCTACCGGTCTCAGTTCGATTCTGTCCTTCGTAGCGGGACCATCGACGATCTTATTCTGAAGCTGGAGAAGCATGAGATCAATAAACCGAAGCCTCTGACTGACTCGAAGCAATCAACATGACGAAACTGTATTCGCTCCCGGCGCAGCTGTTCGACCGTCTGATCCTCGGACATCCTAAATCGGCTATCATATTTTTACTGGTCGCTATTTCTTTATTATCTTACCACGCAAAGGATTTCAGACTTGATGCCTCGGCGGAAACACTGGTACTTGAAAATGACAAAGATTTAAAATTTTCAAGATTGATTAATTCTCGCTACGGGCAACAGGAATACCTGTTCCTGACTTACACCCCCAAGGCGGATCTGTTTTCAGACGAAACCCTGCAAAGACTTGCCAAGTTGCGCGATGAGTTGACCCAACTAGAAGGCATATCATCGGTTACCTCCCTTTTAGATGTTCCCTTGTTGGAAAGCCCGCCAGTGCCGATAAAAGAATTGGCCAGCAACGTACGGACGTTGAAATCGCCGTCTGTTGACAGAAATCTTGCCAGAACAGAGTTCCGCAACAGCCCCCTATACAGCAATCAACTGGTCAGCCCGGATCTTAAAACCACCGCACTTCAAATCAGCTTGCCCAGCGATGAAGTCTATTTGAATTTACTGGGTCGTCGCAACTTCTTCCGAGAAAAAAAAGCGACCGGCAGGCTGACATCTTCCGAAGCATCTGAATACCTGAAAGTTACCCAAGAATTCAAACAGCACCGGGATAAGATGCGAAAAGAACGGCACCAGTTAATTGCTGCCGTCCGTGCCATTTTGTCTAATTATCGCCAGGATGCGCAACTCTTCCTGGGCGGTGTTAGCATGATCGCAGATGACCTGATCAGCTTTATCAAAAGTGATTTGAAGATATTCGGACTGGGTGTATTATTTTTCTTAATCGTCACTTTGGCCGTTATTTTCAAAAAGCCCCGCTGGATTATATTACCCATGTTCTGTTGCGGCTTTGCCGCCATCGCCATGATTGGACTGCTCGGCATGTTTGGCTGGGAAGTCACGGTGATCTCATCGAATTTTATTTCTTTGCAGCTCATTCTTACCATGGCCATCGCCATCCATTTGATCGTTCGGTATCGGGAACTCCAGACGAGCAATCCTGAGATCGAGCAGAAAACACTTATTCGCGATACCGTTCGTTTGAAATTTAAGCCCTGCCTCTATGCCGCGTTGACCACGATGGCCGGTTTCGGCTCTCTGGTATTGAGCGATATGCTGCCTGTGATTACGTTTGGTTGGATGATGATTGGCGGCATCGTTGTTTCTCTGGTGATTACTTTCCTGCTTTTCCCGGCCGGTTTAATGTTGTTGCCCAAGGGAACACCGCCGGCACCACGGCCAGTTGCTTTTTCCTTAACATCCATTACGGCCAGGGTTACCGAGACGCGCGGCATTTTGATACTGATTATCAGTTGTGTTACATTTTTTATCAGTATGATTGGAATCTTGCGGCTGGAAGTCGAAAATAGCTTTATCGATTATTTTAAAAAAAATACCGAAATCCACCAGGGGATGAAAGTCATCGACCAACGTTTGGGCGGCACCACCCCATTGGACGTGGTCATTGATCTGGGGCTGCCCAAAGCACCGACTTCTGCAGCGGCACCCGCTGCAGACAAATCGCCGGACGATGAATTTGACGAGTTTGGCGAATTCGATGAAATAAAAGATGATGCCAAATACTGGTTTACAGTTGAAAAGATGGACCGGGTGGTTAAAATTCATGATTACCTGGACAGTCTGGCAGAAACCGGCAAAGTCCTATCACTGGCAACCTTCATAAAAATTGCTGAAAAATTCAACCAGGGAAAACCGCTGGACAATTTTCAACTGGCGCTGCTTTACAGCGAAATCCCCGCTGAATTTAGAGACCTGGTCTTTAGGCCTTATGTGTCGGTTGCGCACAATCAACTTCGTTTTTTTGTACGGGTGAGGGATTCCGAAGAAACCTTAAAACGCAACAAGTTATTACAAAAGACGCGCCATGGTTTAATCAATAAATTTGGGTTCAAGGATGAACATGTCCATTTAACGGGATTGCTGGTGCTATACAACAACATGCTGCAGAGTCTATTTAATTCACAAATCCTGACATTGGGCATTACCTTACTGGCGCTGATGGGAATGTTTCTGGTTCTTTTTCGATCTTTGAAAGTTGCCTTGATTGCGATATTTCCCAATCTGCTTTCTATAATGATGGTTTTGGGCGTGATGGGATGGCTCAATATTCCCCTCGACATGATGACAATCACCATTGCAGCAATCAGTGTCGGGATAGCAGTCGACGACACCATTCACTATATTCACAGGTTCAAACATGAATTCAAGGTCGATGGCAGATATTTGAAAACCATGTATCGCTGTCACGCAAGTATCGGTTATGCCATGTACTATACCTCGCTAACCATTATCATCGGGTTTTCGATTCTTGTTTTATCCAATTTCATCCCAAGTATTTATTTTGGCTTGCTTACCGGGTTGGCTATGTTTACAGCTTTAATTGCCGCTCTGACGCTGCTTCCGGAATTGATAATTTTCTTTAAACCCTTTGGACCCGAGGCCGAAGACAAATCGATTTGAGAACGGCCGCTGACCATCCAAAGCGTAATGACTGACATCAAGAATCTGAGAGGGGATCCGGCCTAATGAACCGTCGCCCACAAGCCTTCTTGTTTTTAGGTTTTATCTGCCTGCTGGTAGTAACCGCTTGTGCCCACCGCAGGCAAAACAGTACTTTAGCCCCATCATCCCCCACGGCGGCGACCTCGAATTCTAAAATTCAGATATCATCCGCTAACGCTGATGGCCAAAGTCCATCCGATGCTGAGAAAGAAGATGCTGCTTTTGACGAGTTTGAAGAAGAATACAAAGACGAGTTGATGCAGGTCGCCGACCCTCTGGAGCCCTGGAACCGGCTCATGTTTCATTTTAACGACAAATTCTATTTTTGGTTTTTTAAACCACTTGCCAGGGGCTACAAATTTGTCGTTCCCGAATTTGCCCGGAGCGGCGTTAATAATTTTTTTCGCAACCTTTACACCCCTATCCGTTTCACCAATTCCCTTCTTCAGGGCAAGGGCACTGCTGCCGGAAACGAGCTTGCCAGTTTTTTTGTCAACAGCACGTGGGGGATACTTGGTTTTGGTGCACCGGCCCAGAGCAAACTCAAAATCGAATTGAGCGATGAAGATTTAGGGCAGACATTTGGTGCCTATGGCATTGGTAACGGCTTTTACATTGTATGGCCCTTCATCGGGTCTTCCACCTTGCGGGATACGGTCGGGTTTGCGGGTGACAGATTTCTAAATCCTATTTCCTATGTTGATCCTACCGAGGCGTCTATTGCCATCAGCTTTTATGACAGAGTCAATGAAACCTCATTTCGAATCGGCGAGTACGAGGCTATCAAAGAAGCGGCTATTGACCCCTACGATGCCATTCGAAATGGCTATATTCAATTTCGAAGCGCCAAGATTGAGGAATAAAAGCTTGCAGTCTGTCCAAGCCTCCCGGCGAACTGGCAGGCGGTCAGCCCTTTTTCAAAAGATTGCCCACCGGTTATAGAAAGGGGGGGTAAATTTTATGGTTTCGGGGCGGCATTTTTGTGCTTAAAAAAATTAGTTGAATCTATGTGCTAATTGCCCCATAATACCGCCAAAATCCGAACCATAGATTGCTGTATATAAGCCGGTCCGGGCGAGGGGTAACTTTTTGCCGCCCAAATAATCATTCGAAACCCAGAAAGCGGACTTAATAATAAGATTTTAAGATTTATAGGAGGCCCGCCATGACTGAAGAAAAGAAAGATTTTATAATCAAGGATCGCAGGATTTTTGCCGAGGAGAACCAGGATCAAAAGGATGATGAACAACAGAAAGAGACTCCGGATGAACCCGACACAGATCAATCTGCTGCCCAGGAGTCCGAGGAAACAGTTGCGGCTGAAGAAGGTGAGCCGGATACCCCGCTGCCGGAGATAAATTTTTCAACGTTTATTTTTTCTTTAAATGCCTCTGCCCTGGTACATCTAGGGGCAATTGAGGATCCTGCTTCGGGACAAAAAGTCAAAAATTTATCCCTGGCCAAACAAACGATTGATATATTGAATATGCTGGAAGAAAAAACACGGGGCAATCTCAACACGGATGAAGAGAACATCATGCGAAATATCCTCTATGATCTGAGGATCGCCTATGTCAAAGAAACGGGCTAAGATCCGAAAACGCTCTTCGATTTGGAAATTGGCACCGGATATAGGCACTATTATTTCTTCATACGATTATGAAGATTTATTCTCCCGCGAAAATAAATCTGTTTCTGCACATCACCGGAAAAAGATCCGACGGATATCACGACCTTGTAACGCTGATGTGCTGCATCGGACTCTATGATACGGTTGTACTAAAGATAGGGGCTCCCAAAACCGTCATATCATGCAGCGATCCTATGGTTCCCCAGGATAAAACCAATTTAGCCTACCGTGCTGCAGACCGTTTCCATGAATATTTATCGGGGTATCCTGAAAAAACGGGTGAACATCTTGAGATTCATATAGACAAACGAATACCGGTAGCCGCCGGTCTCGGCGGCGGGAGCAGCAACGCGGCCGCGGTTCTTATAGGCTTGAACCAGTATTACGGGTACCCGTTTACGCAAGCCGAGTTGCAAGAAATGGGGCAATCAATTGGCGCGGATGTCCCCTTTTTTATTTTTCATCATCCGGCGATTGCATCCGGAATCGGTGAGCGTCTCGAACCTTACCTGGGACTGCCGGCCTATCATATTGTACTGGTGCACCCCGGCTTCCAAGTTTCAACCGCAGCGGTTTACAATAATCTTGATTTGGGATTGACAAATTGCAAAAAAAAACTTAGTAAAACCCTTTTGGGGAAACAAGCCTTTAAGGCTTCCGCTCATTTGTGCAATGATCTGGAAACTGTAACTGTAAAGAATTACCCTGCAATTGCGCTGGTAAAAGAAAGCCTGATGGACCAGGGGGCACTAGGGGCATTGATGTCAGGAAGCGGGCCTGCGGTGTTCGGCCTTTTTTCTGATGCTCGTCAAGCCCGCAACGCCTTTGAGGCAATCGAACGGCATCAGAATTGGCGCCTTTTTTTGGCGGAAATCATTTTTGATCCAGCATACAGGATAAGGCTTACCTGACATTTGGCAAACCGGCAGGTTTGCGGCAAGCTATCCCGACACCTTGCCTTTTCATATGGGGCGTCGTCAAATGGCTAAGACACGGGATTTTGGGTCCCGCATTTGGAGGTTCGAATCCTCCCGCCCCAGCCATGTTTTACCTTTTTTGAGACTGGCTCCCGTCAATTCGACGAAGCCTTTATTTAATGGCAGGATATATAGAGTGGTGCTATGGAAAATCAAATCAAAGATTTTGTTGTATTTTCAGGCAACTCAAATCCGGTTCTGGCTCAAAAAATATGTAAATATCTCGGCGTGTCGCTTGGCCGTGCCAAAGTAAAAACCTTCAGTGACGGTGAAATACTCGTCGAAATCAACGAGAATGTCAGATCCAGAAACGTTTATGTTATCCAATCGACCTGTTCGCCGGTGAACGATAATCTGGTTGAACTGCTTTTGATGATAGACGCTTTTAAACGTTCGTCGGCCAGAAGGATAACTGCTGTTATACCCTATTACGGCTACGCTCGCCAGGATAAGAAGGTGGCCCCCCGGGTACCCATCAGCGCCAAACTGGTTGCGGATTTGTTGACTGTCGCCGGCTCAACCAGGGTTATCACCATGGATTTGCATGCCGGGCAGATCCAGGGGTTTTTCAGCATCCCCGTGGATAACCTTTTCGCGGCGCCGGTAACGATTAAATATATTCAAGACAATTTTAATGATAACCTCGTAATAGTTTCGCCTGATGCCGGCGGTGTTGAAAGAGCCAGGGCTTTCGCCAAGCGTCTCAATGCGGATCTGGCCATAATTGATAAAAGAAGATCTGCGCCCAACAAAGCCAATGCCATGGCGGTGGTGGGTGATGTGCAGGGGAAAACGGCTGTGATTATGGATGATATGGTCGACACAGCCGGCACGCTGAGCCAAGCTGCATCGGCGATTATCAATGCCGGCGCCAGGGAGGTTCATGCTGCCTGTGCCCACCCTGTGCTTTCGGGCCCGGCGGTTGGTAGGATAATGGAATCCGAACTAAAAAGCGTGGTTGTTACCGATACGATTCCCCTGTCCGACAAGGCTCAAAATTGCGGTAAAATCCAGGTTCTTACAATTTCAGAGCTGGTTGGTGAAGCCATGATCAGAAGTTATCGTGGTGATTCGGTAACGTCATTATTTGTATAACGCCACGGATACCACGGATGACACGGATAGCACGGATAAGAACGGGTAAGGCTCGAATCAAAGAATCCGTGCAATCCGTGAAATCAGTGGTTCAAAAGAATCTTAACCGCGGATTACGCGGATATCACGGATAGTAAAATACGCTGTATAAAGCATTCGTATTTATCAGTGTCATCCGTGGTTAATCTCTTCCATATCATTGGATGACACCAGGAGCGCATCATCGCTCAAAAATAAATATCACGGAGGAAATATCTTTGGAACAAATTGAATTAAAAGCAAATATCAGGAAAAATACGGGAAAAGGTCCTGCCCGGGTATTGCGGCGTGACGGCAGAATGCCGGCGGTGCTATACGGCCCGGACCAAGTACCGGTTTTGCTCAGCATTAATGTCAAGGAACTGGAAAATATTTCAAAAAAATACAATCTCAGTCAGGTGCCTTTGAATCTGGTCATTGAAGATGACAAAACCGGTACGAAAAAAGTCATGGTCAAGGAATTGCAGACCCATCCGGTTTCTCTGAATTATCTCCACATCGATCTTTATGAAATCGCAATGGATCGCAAGATCAAGGTCAACGTCCCGGTGGTTACCCGAGGCAAGTCAGTGGGCGTTGAGCTTGGCGGTGTCCTCCAGATCGTAAGGCGTGAATTGGAGGTATTCTGTTTGCCGACGGAAATTCCGGAATCCATTGAAATTGATATTACCGATCTTGATGTCGGTGACTCTGTCCATATAGACGAGATACCGCTTGAAGGGGAAATCGAAATTTCAGCCACGATGAACTTTACGGTTTTAACCATTCTAAGTCCCAAGGTTGAAGTTGAAGAGGTAGAAGAAGAAGAGGAGGAATTGGAAGAAGAGGCTGAAGTCGAGGGCGAAGAAGAGGCTCCCGAAGAGGCTGAGGAAGAATAACGCGTGCAACGGCCCGGAAAGTCCGCCGGGTTTACAAACATGGTATGCCGGAAAAAAGCATCAGATTGATCATCGGCCTCGGAAATCCCGGGGGGGAATATGCCAATTCCCGCCACAATACTGGTTTTAGGGTGATTGAGGAAATCGCAACCACCTTTGCGGTTTCACTTGATCACAAAAAATTTGATATTCTTTTTGGACGGGGCTCGATTGAAAAACATAATGTCATTCTGGCAAAGCCGATGGCTTTCATGAACAACAGCGGACCGCCGGTCAAACAACTTGCCGGCTACTTCAGAATTTCAAGTGCGGATCTTTTGGTCATCCATGACGACATCGATCTGGCTTTTGGAAGATTAAAAATAAAAGAGAAAGGAGGGCATGGGGGACACAAGGGTGTAAAATCGTTGATGGACGCGTTTGGCAAAGGTGAATTTGCGCGTCTTCGCATCGGTGTTGGGCGTTCAGAGAGGGCGGTCAGTGTTACCGATCATGTTCTGGGTCGTTTCTCCGTGGAAGAGAAAAAGATGCTGAAGGGGATACTGGCGCGAGCCCAAGAAGCCGTCGTTACCATCCTTAGCAGGGGAATTAAGGATGGGATGAATCGCTTCAACGACAAAAGGTTTGAGATGACAAGCTAAACATTCAGAATTCAGTTGGAGGAAAGAATGAACTATACATTACCGTTGATTTGTACGCTGGTTGGTATTGCAGGGGTAATCTTTTCGATCATCCTCGCCAGTGTTGTCAGGAATGCGCCGGCAGGCAATGAAAAAATGAATGAAATTGCAGCCGCCATCAAAGCGGGGGCCGTTGCTTATTTGAATCGTCAGCTCAAAAGCATGGGTACGGCCGGCATTATACTTTTTATCATCATTGGATTCGCTTTGAGTTGGAAAACCGCTGTTGGGTTTCTGATTGGAGCGGCAGCCTCATTTGTTGCCGGATATATTGGGATGCGGGTGTCGGTGCTGGCCAACGTCCGTACGGCTGAAGCTGCAAAAAGCGGCCTGGCCAGTGGACTGGCCATGGCTTTTAAAGGCGGTTCAGTGACCGGGATGATCGTTGCCGGTCTGGCGCTGACATCTGTGGCCGGGTGTTTTACGGTTCTGCTGGCAATGGGCACACCCGCTCGGGATGCTGTCATTGCGCTGGTTGCGCTGGGTTTTGGCGGAAGTCTGATTTCCATATTTGCCCGTCTCGGCGGTGGCATTTTCACCAAGGGTGCGGATGTGGGGGCCGATTTGGTTGGAAAGGTGGAGGCCGGAATTCCTGAAGACGATCCCAGAAATCCGGCGGTTATTGCCGACAATGTCGGGGATAACGTGGGAGATTGTGCCGGTATGGCTGCCGACCTTTTCGAAACTTATGCCATAACAGCTGTAGCCGCAATGCTTCTTGGAAATCTGCTGTATGCCGAGCATCCCATCGCCACCCAATTTCCGCTCGTGCTCGGTGCCATATCCATTGTGGCATCGATTATAGCCGTTTTTTTTGTCCGGCTCGGCGCCAAAGAATATATTATGGGGGCTCTGTACAAGGGTATGTTCGGTTCCGCGATTCTGGCAGCCATCGCTTTTGCAGTTGCCTGCAACAAATTGTTTGTCGGTGTTCCCGGACTGGCTCCGATGTCTATTTTTTATGCAGCCCTGGTCGGTCTGGTTCTTACCGTCTTAATCGTTATCATCACCGAATACTACACCGGGATCCGCAAGCCGGTTAAAATGGTTGCCAATGCTTCCACCACGGGCCACGCTACCAATATTATTGCCGGCCTGGCTGTCAGCATGGAAGCCACGGCCCTGCCGGTGCTTGTCATTTGTCTCAGTATCGGCTTGGCTCATTATTTTGCAGGATTATACGGTATTGCCATGGCGGCCATGTCGATGCTTTCCATGACCGGTATGGTGATTGCGATAGACGCTTACGGTCCGATTACCGACAACGCCGGCGGGATTGCCGAAATGGCGGAAATGGATGACAGTGTCCGCGAGGTCACGGATCCGCTGGATGCGGTCGGCAACACCACCAAAGCGGTTACCAAAGGCTATGCTATCGGTTCCGCCGGATTGGCTGCCCTGGTGCTTTTTGCGGCCTATACCCAGGAGTTTGCGCTGCACGGCGGCGGGGCGGAACTGAAATTTGATCTGAGCGATGTACGTGTGATCATCGGTCTGTTTATCGGCGGGCTGATGCCCTTTCTTTTTGCCTCGTTTGCGATGCGGGCGGTTGGTAAGGCCGGTGCTGCAGTCGTTGACGAGGTCCGTCGTCAATTCAAGGAAATCCCGGGCATCATGGAGAGAACCGCAAAACCGGATTATGCCCGCTGTGTGGATATTGTGACCAAGTTTGCCCTGAAAGAAATGCTCATACCGGCCCTACTGCCGGTAATCGCACCGATACTGGTCGGTTTTATCCTGGGTAAAATCGCTTTGGGCGGGGTACTTATCGGCAGTATCATCACCGGCCTGTTTCTGGCCATTGCCATGACCACCGGTGGTGCTGCTTGGGATAATGCCAAAAAATACATTGAAGATGGCAACCTGGGGGGTAAAGGCAGCGATGCTCACAAAGCCGCCGTTACCGGTGACACCGTTGGCGACCCTTACAAGGATACAGCCGGACCGGCAATTAACCCCATGATCAAGATTCTAAATGTGGTAGCACTGCTGCTGGTTCCCTTTTTGTTGTAATCTTTAGAAGTTGCCAAAAGATAAGGATTGGCGTGTAATAACGCCAATCCTTTGTTTTATAACACGCTTGCTGAAACCTAATTCCTTTGGTTTCGAGACCGCGATTCTTCCATCCAAATTGTCTCCTACAACGGTGGTTTTCAAAATAGGTTTCGGATCGAGAAACTTGAATATTGATCTCACTTAACGCGCAAGACTGAACCAGGTATTCGATCGCTAGAATTATTTGCAGTTAAGCAGGCAGTTATCGTTTGGCATCTGATCGGACGAAAATACCCCTCAACCGGCCGTTATAACCGTGGAGACAATTGGAATATACTTTTGACAATTACGGCAAGTTATGTTATATGATAAAGGTTTGGGATTTTAACATTTTCTTTCGTTGTCTTTGTTCTGATTTAAATTTTATCTTCCCAAGCGAGGCTGTCTTTTTATCTCGACAGATTGAAACGTCGTTTAAATGGCGCTGTTTTATCGCGGTTAATACGATGTAAATCGAAAAATCATTTCAGATTACGCAGCATCCTATTTATGGGGTTAAAATGAGTATTAAAAAGGATAATGGGAAAACTCGAAAACAAGACATACCATCAACAATGCGCACATTTCAAGTTGGAGACCTTGCGGTTTATCCGGCCCATGGCGTAGGAAAGATACAAGCGATTGAAACCCGGGTTATAAATGGGGAAGAGCATGATTTTTATATCATGAAAGTTCTTGAAAACAACATGCTGATAATGATCCCAACCAACAACGTTGAATCGGTTGGTTTAAGAGACATCATTGAAAAAAAAGAAATCGCCAAAATATATAAAGTGATCAAGACTAAAAAAGAATCGCTTAACGACAATCAAACCTGGAATCGCCGCTACCGGGAATACATGGATAAAATCAAGACCGGCTCACTTTATGACGTCGCCGAGGTCTTCAGAGATCTGTCGTTACTGAAGTTAACCAAAGATTTATCCTTTGGTGAACGAAAGCTTTTCGATACCGCCCAGACGTTGCTTGTAAAAGAGCTTTCGACCGCCAAAAAAATCGATGAAAAAAAGATTATTTCTGAACTCGAATCTTTCTTTGCTGTTGAAGATCCCGATAATACGGACAGCCCCGATAATTAGCCTTCCTTTATAAAATGCCCGTTGCTGGTGCTTTTACAATTATTGTCAATGCCTCCGAGGCTGGCAAACGCCTTGATGTACTTATTTCGTCGCAGCTTTCCGGGTGTTCCCGCTCCCATATCGCCAATTTGATCATTGATAAAAGGATCCGTGTTAACGGGGAGCTTAAAAAACCCGGCTATCGCGTAAAGACAGGTGATGAGCTTTGCGGCGAAATCCTGCCCCTCGAAACAACTTCTTTTGCACCTGAACCCATTGAAATCGATTTCATTTACGAAGATCAAGATCTGATCGTCATCAACAAACCACCGGGGCTGGTTGTTCATCCCGCACCGGGGCATTATTCGGGCACCCTGGTAAACGCGCTTCTCTATCATCGTCCGGGAATCGGCCGGGTCGGCGAAACGCTCAGGCCGGGAATCGTCCACCGACTTGACAAGGATACCTCCGGCGCTCTGGTAGTCGCCAAAAACTCGGCTGCCCATGACCATCTGACAGCACAATTTAAATCTAGAAAGGTGCAAAAAACATATCTGGCGCTTGTCTATGGAGACATGCATAATATTTCCGGTATGATTTCGACGCCCATCGGCAGACATCCGGTTCATCGAAAGCGGATGTCAACCAGCAGCAGAAAAAGCCGGCCGGCCGAGACACACTGGAAGGTCAAGGTTTGTTTTGAGGGCCTAACCCTGCTTGAACTTCGTTTGAAAACCGGGCGTACCCATCAGATCCGCGTACATCTTGCAACCATCAATCATCCCATTGTCGGCGATCCGGTATATTGCGGACGTAAGGTCAAAGATAATCTCCCCCAAACGGTGGCTGCGATTATAAAGGCTGCGCCGAGGCAAATGCTACATGCCTGGCGACTGGGATTCTCTCATCCCACCTCCAACAACTTGGTTACTTTTGAGGCCCCGCTCCCGCCGGACTTCACGGAAGTGACAAAGCGCTTGAAACCTATCCGTGGTTCTGAATAAAGCAAGCCGAATATCCTCTTTGTATTTTATTATTAATTATTGAATAAAGGCTTGTCTTCTGGTAGATAACCGCAAACCAACACATAATCTGAAATATTGCCAAGGACGGGAGGAATTAGTGATGCTAAGCGAGGTACTTCGTTGGGTTGGAGATGAAACACTTCTGCATGAAATGGTGCAGGGTTTTCCTGTTGTTGCATTGCTGGCCATTATGGCTGTCTGCATTCTTTTGTTGTCGAAAGGTGCCGACTGGATGATCGATGGGGTGGTGCATCTGGCACGCCGGACGGGTTTGCCCAGAATTGTTATCGGGGCCACGATTATTTCTCTGGGGACCACCATGCCGGAGGCGTTTGTGTCGGTTATGGCTGCCTGGATGGGCAATCCGGGTCTGGCTCTGGGCAACGGTGTGGGGTCCATTATCGCCGATACGGGTTTAATTTTTGGTTTGACATGTATTTTGACCGTTGTACCGGTCAACCGCTTCATACTTAATCGAACAGGTTGGGTGCAAGTGGGATCCGCGACCCTGTTGGTCCTTATTTCGTTAATAGCGCTGGTCGTAATGGAAGGCCAACCGATATTACACAGATGGGTTGGTATATTATTTCTCATATTATTGGCAGGTTATATGTATATCACCTACGTGTGGGCCAAGCAGGGGGCGGATATGGCTGGCGAAGGCGAGGAGGCCGACGATTCCGAACTCATGCGGCTGGGTAAGTGCTGGCTGATGATCATAGGCGGATTATTTTTTGTTGTTATCGGTGCCAGAATCCTGGTTCCGGCTGCGGCGGAAATCGCGCATCGGATGGGCGTGCCGGAGGATGTTATTGCCGCTACCATGGTGGCATTTGGTACTTCTTTACCGGAACTCATGACAGCCATAGCCGCTGTGCGCAAAGGCCATCCGGAAATCATGGTGGGCAATGTCGTGGGTGCCGATGTCCTGAACTGTCTATTCGTAATCGGTGCCGCAGCGGCCGCCCGGCCGCTGGCGATCCCGCAAAACTTTTTTACCTTCCACTTTCCGGCCATGATACTTATTCTCTATCCTTTCCGGTTTTTTATTTTTCAGAATAAAGACGGTCGTTTCCGGCGATGGCAGGGAGCCTGGTTATTGGGTATATACCTTATTTATTTAGTGCTGCAGTACGCCTTCAATATCGGCACGGTTGCGGGATAGAAACGGAAGTACGGTACACCTCGGTGTCAAAAACGCTTTTAATCTTCAAATGGGTCTGATGTATACTATTCTGAGGTATAAATCGGGTAAACTGCGGTTTAATCCGCCCCGCCCCCTGAAGGATAGTACGGATAAATTATTGTAAAAAAGGTTGACATATTTGTCTTTATTGTACTAAATGACTATGATTACTTTTCCAGGTCTTCATTAAGAGTGAGCCTATCAGCGGAGAAAGGGGGTAAACCGCTGTAAGATTGCCTTTGGAGAGTTCTGGATAAGTTTGAAATATTTGTGCCCTTGAAAAGGCAGTTTCTCTATCACTTTTTGAGCCTCAAATTCAATCTCGAACAGGAAAGTGTTGAATCTTTTATTGAGCTTTGACACCTGACTGCCTCCGAGTCGATTGCCAGCGCTTTTCCAAGGGTATTTTTGTATTCCGTTCTCAAACTAACATATTTGTTAATCCTTATTTCATTTAATTGAAAGGAGACGGGTCTTATGAATGAGGAAAATCAAAAAGTAACTTCTACCAAACCGGTGTTGCAAAACGAGGACTGGTGGGCCTGCTTTATCGGCTTGTTTATCCTGCTCCTGGCCATTATCGGTGTTCATGAATTGGAAAGCGGCAAGTGGGCTGTCAGTATACTTCCCTCTTTTCCAACAATCAAGAAATGGACCAGCCTGGGAGATGCCTTTCCCAAAGGATTGGCTAATACCCTCGGGACTACCGTTGTCGTGTTTATCTTCATAACCGTGATTACGATGATTGCCGGCGCTTTCATGAAGCTTGATCTGAAGAGATACATTCCCGGCTTTATTGTGATTTTCGCCCTGACATTCGTATCCATGGTTATCTCCCAGCAGGCCTTTATCAAAAAATGGGGCATATCTTTCGTTCTTTTTGCGCTGGCTTTCGGGCTTATCATCAGCAACGTCTTCAAGGTGCCCAAAATTCTCAAGGCCGCCGGCCAGACCGAATTCTTTGTCAAAATCGGTCTGGTGTGTATGGGAGCCACTATCATGTTCTCCGTGGTACTCAAGGCCGGAGTCGTCGGTGTAGCCCAGGCCGTGCTGGTAGCCAGCGCAGTCTGGTTCGGTACCTACTGGATTTGCAGGAAGTTTAAAATATCCGAACGCTTTAGCAGCATCATTGCCACGGCCAACTCCATCTGCGGTGTTTCCGCCACCATTGCCGCCGGTGGCGCTATCCAGGGGGATCCCAAAGAAGTGAGCTACATGATCGCCTGGGTGCTGGTTTGTGCGGTGGTGCTGATCCTGGTTATGCCGCCGATTGCGGTGATGCTGGATCTACCGACGCAATGGGCCGGCGCCTGGCTTGGCGGTGTTATCGACAATACCGGGGCGGTAATCGCTGCCGGTGAGATCCTGCGAAATGCCCAGGGTGAGCCCAGCAAAGCGGCGGTGGATGCGGCTGCAATTGTTAAGATGGCCCAGAATGTTATGATCGGTCTGGTGGCTTTCTTGATGGCCATCTGGGCGACCATGTCCCTTGATCGCAAGGATGATCCGACAGCGGAAAAACCGTCATTGATGGAAGTCTGGTATCGCTTTCCCAAGTTTGTTATCGGGTTCATGGCAGCCTCTCTGGTTGTGTCATTTTTTGTTGAGCCCATTTGGGGAACCAAAGCCACCAAGGCTGCCGGCAAGGCTTGCAAAGCCTACCGCAGTTGGTTTTTCGCCCTGTGTTTTGTGTCCATCGGGCTGGAAACCAATTTTAAAGAATTGGTGACGGTGGGCGGGGGCCGACC
>CAMYNZ010000031.1 GCA_947259865.1 uncultured Desulfobacterales bacterium
ATCGGAGAAACGCTGCGGCGGGTGGCCTCCAGAACGAAGGCCAGCAGAACACCGCCGATGACAATATCATATACGGCGGCGTCACCCTGGGCGTTGACCCAGTGTTCATAATTGGCAAAGACATAGATCGCTGCCGCCCCTGCCAGTATGGCTAAAATACCATCCGGGACGGTTAACCGATGCCGGGGAGACTTTTTAGACAGGGGAAAATAGACATAGCACAGCACCAGAGCAAAAGCGAGATGGACACTGAGTTGTTGGTAGCCCGGGAGCTCACCGAAAAACCCGGTATACAGCTGGAATAGTGACATGGCGATGGCAAACCAGCGAATAAAAACCCCGATTTTGCCGGATAAGGTGCGTGGACCCGTTTCTGAGTCCTGGGCCAACTTTTGGCCGTTTGCCATAGTGTGATTTTCAGCGTGCCGTGTCATGAAACCTCCTGGGGATGGGGTGGAAATGAACCAGAGCCGGAGCGGTCTCAGCGACCGCTCCGGACAAATTGAATGTGGGTCAAGGGGAGGGATTTACTTGACAACGCCCACTTCTTTGAAATACCGCTTGGCACCCGGATGCAGCGGTACGCTCATCCCCATCTGGGAGTTTTTGACATCGATGCCCTTGAACTTGGCATGGGCCTTTTTGACCTGCGCCAGATCCTCATAAGTGGCCTTGACAATGGCATAAACGATGTCATCCTCCAGATCGGCCCGGGCGACCATCATGGCCATGACGGCAACGGTTTGGACCGGCTTGTCAATTCCCTTATAAGCTCCGGTCGGCACCGTATCCTTGGCATAGAAGGCATACTTCTTCATCAGTTTTTTGGCGTTGCGACCTTTAACGGGCACGATCATCGAGGGAACCCGAACATGGGTGTCAATGATGACAGCCGCGCCCACCGCCGTGGTGGCGAAATATGCATCCAAGCGACCGTCTACCATATAATCCGCCGCCTGGCTGGTTTTGAGCTGTTGGGCCTGGATATCGTTCAAAGAAATGCCCCAGGCTGCCAGAATTTGCTTGGCGTTTTCAGTGGTTCCCGATCCAAGCGGTCCGATCGAGACGCGCTTGCCCTTCAAGTCCTTGACCGATTTGATTTTGGCGTCCTTGCGGGCCACGAGCTGGATGGTCTCCGGATAAAGGGTCATGCAGCCCAAAAGATTCTTGATGGGATTGTCAAACATCCCCTCTTTGCCGTAATAGGCATAGGAGGCAATATCGTTTTGCAGCAGGGCAAAATCGGTATCCCTTTTGCCGATCAGCTTGGCGTTGGCCACTGACGCGCCCGAAGACTCGGCCGTAACCTTGATGTTTTTTTCCTTTAGGCTCTTCCAGGCCACCCGGGAAACGGCCCCTGCAAACGGATAGTAAGCGCCGGTCACCCAGCCGGAAG
The DNA here is from genome assembly GCA_947259865.1 of uncultured Desulfobacterales bacterium. The sequence continues at coordinate 1,397 of CAMYNZ010000031.1, forward strand.
CAATGGACAGAAAGCGACGTTCGGCCGCCTGGACGGGCCCCAGAGCAAAAGCCAGGGCCAGAACAACAATTAAACAAATCCCAAACCATTTTTTGTTAATCATTTTCTCCTCCTTTTGATAGTTTGAAGTAACCACGGGCCGGTTAAGGCCGTATGCGATGGGCTGAGATATCATACTTTCCGGTTTTTTACCGTTAAACAGGCTAAACCATCAGGTAAAGCCGGATCGTATCAAATAACCAGGCCATCTTCCATTATAATGCAGGGTCCTGTCAAGTAGGATGCTGCAAAACTGAAATAATTCAGCATATTTTGTTCAGAATCTCAAGCGCAATACTGCAAAACCTCGTCCAATCGCTTGGCCACCACAACACCGGCTGCTTCGAGACGTTTCATTTTGGATTCGGCCGACCCGAGTCCTCCGGAGATGATGGCGCCGGCATGCCCCATTTTTTTTTCGGCCGGCGCCGTGGCACCGGCAATATAGGCGATAACCTTTTTAGGATAGGCGCTTTGCTTGATATAGCCGGCGGCGATCTCTTCACCGGCGCCACCGATTTCACCGATCATGACGATAACCTGCGTTTGTTCATCATCCCGGAAAAGCTTTAAGGCATCTATAAAATTGGTGGTCTTGGTCATATCGCCACCGATGCAGACACAGGTGGATTGCCCAATGCCTTTGTAGGTTAAGTTTGAAGCAATCTCATGGGTCAATGTGCCGCTGCGGGAAATTACCCCCACCGAACCCTGGCTGTAAATAAAACCGGGCATTACACCGATCTTACATTGACCGGGGCTGATTACCCCAACCGTATTGGGACCAATGACCCGAACCTTCTTTTTTTCGGCCATGCTTCGAATGCGTAAAGCGTCGTGAAAGGGCACATGCTCGGTAATAACAACGATCAATGGGATGCCGCAGTCAATGGCCTCCCCGGCGGCGGAAAGAACGCCTGCCGGTGGAACCATAACCATGGCGGCATCGATTTGTGATCGCTGCTGTGCCCCTGCAACCGTATCGAATATGGGGACACCCAAAACCTCTTGATCCCCTTTTCCAGGGCTGACACCCGCAACGATGTTTACACCATATTCCAGCATTTTGGACATGTGATAACGACCCTGTTTGCCCGTTGCTCCCTGGATGATGACCCGGGTATCTTTATTGACTAAGATGGCCACCTGGTATGACTCCCTTTTTTTTCATCTCATCGAGCAGCAGCTGGATACCCTCATCGGTTGTTCCATATTTAACGATGGGAATGTCTTTGGTTTCCAAAAGCGCCCAGCCCTCATCCTGGGAATGTCCCCTCATTTTTACGGTGATCACCTGGACAGGATGCAGCTCCTCGATCACATTGACAATCCCTTGCGCCATCTCCCGGCAATTGTTGATTCCTCCAAATGCGTTGATAAAAATTCCTTCGACACCCGGGGTCTTCAAAACAATTTTTAAGGCAGCCGCTGTTTTTTCGGGGGTGGCAATACCGCCCAGGTCTAAAAAATTGGCCGGTACTCCGCCATAAAAATACACCGTATCCATGGTGGCCATCCCGACCCCGGCACCACCGGCGATAAGCCCGATATTGCCCTTATTGTTCAGACGCACATAGGACACACCCGCCGTCCTGGCCTCAGCCTCCAATGGATCTCCGATTTCCTGTTTTCGTCCGAAATGTTTTACCGCTTTCAGGCGGAAAAGGGCCGCATCGTCAATCTCGAATTTGGCGTCGGCCGCCCAGGCTTTCCCCCGGGGATCGATAATCAGGGGATTGATTTCGGCGGTGATGGCTTCATGGGTAAAATAACACTTTATTAGCTTTAGCAGTATTTCGGATACCTGTTCTCGCGTTTTGCCGGCTAATCCGATCTGCCTAGCCAACGCCGACAGTTGTTGAAGTTTTGGCGTTTCAAGCGGGTCCAGCGTTTTTTTGATCAATTCGTGGGGATGCTGTTTTGCGACCGACTCGACGTCCACCCCGCCATGGGTCGAAATCAGCAGCATGGGCATGGCAGTCTGGGTATCAAATGAAATCCCCAGGTAAATCTCTCGGGCAACCGACAATTGGCGTTCGATGAGCAGTCTGTCAATTTTTTCAGTTCCGATCTGCAGGTCACATATTTCTTCAGCGCTGCGGATCAGGGCCTCCTTGTCTTGGGCGAATCGGATAGCCCCGGCTTTGCCCCGCCCGCCCTGAAGCACCTGACCTTTAACGACGACCGGGTAGCCGAGGGTCTCAGCTGCAATGGCTGCCTCCTTCACATTGCCGACAACAGATCCGTCCGGGATAGGGATACCCATCTCCTTTAAGAGTGATTTTCCTTCAAATTCATACAGTTTCATTACTGGCTATCACTACAATAGATTATACAAATGTTTCCGGTTGGGCCAAAAATAAGTTACAGAAATTTCAGTCATGTCAGGGGTCAGGGAGTTTTCTGCAAAATGGACCGTCATTCCTGCGAAAGCAGGAATCCAGCAAAGTTATCTCTGGTTGACCTGGATGCCCGCTTTCGCGGGCATGACGAGAAAAACACACCGACCCCTGAGGTAATTATCCTTATTTTATCCAGCATCAGCATCCCCGCCCGCCTCGCCTGAGCGGCTCGCGATGGCGGGCAGGCAGCATCCAGTATCTGGTCCATCCTGTTACAAATTTTTGTCTTCACGACTTGGTTCCAGCTTCTCGGTTTAGCTATATATAACTCACCTCAAAAGATACGGTATTTCCACATATATCGCCTCATGGGGGCACTCAACTTCACAGGGCAGACAAAACCAGCAGGTCCGGAATTTGCCAAACGGTTGTCCGCAAGAATAGCAGCGCTTTGCCTCTGTTCGCGCGGCCTGCTTGTCAAAAGGTTTTTCGATTTCAGCATAGTCTCCTTTTCCAAGACAACGGTGCTCCTGTGTTTTTACCCGCTTGCTTTGGGTTCCCCGACAGGTGTCGATTTCAAAATCCGTTTCCACAGGTCCGGGGTAGGAACGACCGTAGCGAAGGTGTTCGCCCTTGAGCAACCGATGAGCTGACTCGGCAGCACGCCGGCCGCCGGCCATGGCTTCTACAACCGATGACGGGCCGCTGAAAACGTCGCCGGCCAGAAATATTTTCTCGTCGGAAGTCTGCAGTGTCAGGGGATCAATTTGAGACAATTTTTTTTGCGACAACCCGATCTTGGCATATAGTTCCGGGTCCTGTGTTTGGCCGATGGCCACGATGACGGTGTCGGCCGCCAATGTCATCAGTTGACAGGTATCAAAAATCGGACTGAAGTTGCCGCAGTCATCAAAGACCTTAAGACATTGTTGGAATTCGACACTTTTGAGTTCCCCTTGAGCGGAATCAAATCGCACCGGTCCCCAGGAGCACTCCAGCTTGATCCCTTCGGCGGTGGCACTGTCCAGGGCGTTCTGGTAAGCCGGGATCTCATCTTGAGATTCCAGACAAACAAGGGTTACATCTTCAGCACCGAGCCTCAGTGCTGTCTGGGCCGAGTCGACCCCCACATTGCCCCCTCCGATAACCACCACCTTTTTTCCGACCCGCGGTGTCCGGCCTGCGCGTACATCATGCAGGAATGGCAGCCCATGATATATCCCGGGCAGGTTTTCACCCTCGGTATTCAATTTACCGTAATCCGGGCATCCGGTCGCAACTATGATGGCATCAAATTCTTTTTTTAGATCTTCAATGGTTTTGTTTTTCCCCAGCGAGATACCGCACTGAAAATTCACCTCCATAGCATGCAGCAGGGCCAGCTCTTTTTCTAAAACTTCAAGGGGCAGTCTGAACTCCGGTAAAGCCCAGCGCAACATTCCGCCCGGGGCCTCTTCAGCCTCAAAGACAGTTACCCCATGACCCCGGATTCGAAGGTCGTGGGCCGCCAGCAAACCGGCCGGTCCTGATCCGATCACCGCAGCCGTGCGGCCGGTGTCGGTTTCCATTTTCGGCAGTTCAATCTCACGCGCCATAAATTGGTCGGCCAGGTAACGTTTAAGACCCCTGATGGCCACGGCTTCACCATCTACTTGTTTGCGGTGACAACTTTCTTCACAGGGTTGGGAGCAGATCCGACCCAGAATTCCGGGAAACGGCAGCGTTTCGCGCAGCAACTCCAAGGCTTTTGATTCCTCACCGCGTGCCGTCAGTTGAACATAGCCCTGACAGTTTACCGCCAGGGGACAGGCCTGACGACAAGGAGACAATTCCATTCTCAAGTTGTCTAAAATACAGGTCTCTATACAGATGCCACAGGTTGTGCACTTGTCTTTATCGACAACGATATTATCGGAAAGGCTTTCCAACAAATTGACTCTTTTCACTGACGCTCCTTTTCGAGTTTTTCTATTTTTTTATGTGTAATTTTAACATTTTCAGGTCTATCACCGGCTGTGAGTACAATATGTTTTAACCAATTCTCATCGTCCTTATCCGGGTAGTCGCTTCGATGATGCCACAGGCCCCAACGGCTTTCTTTTCTTTCTTTAGAAGCAAGAGCGCTGAGGGTTGCGCACTGGATGATGTTTTCAACTTCGTAAACTTTAAAAAGATCATGCATATCTTTGACCTTGACCATGGTGGTCAATTCCCGGCGGAATCTATCCATCCACCAAAGGGCTCGATTGAGTTTATATTCGTTTTTTGGCGGTCGTATATAATCATTTATGATTCGCCGCACCTTGTATTCAAACTCTTCCACGGGAATGGGGTTGCCGCTCTGGTCCAAGCGTGAATGCTTGGCCTTCATGAAACTGTCAATGTGATCCGTGTCAAATTCCACTTCCCCGGTATCGGACGCGTATTCAGTGGCACTTTCGGCGGCTATTTCACCAAAGACAAAAGCGCCCGACAGATGCCCCCTTGCCACCAGCGATGTATCTCCGGCTGCATAGAGCCCGGGAACACAGGTTTCCGCTTTTTCATTTACTCGAACGCCGGTAAGGCCGTGGCCGCCGCAGAGAAATGTCTCGGTCGGCCACAATTCGATCTCTCCGGAGCGAAAATCGATTTCCCGGCCTTTATAGAATCGTTCACAAACCGGGCGCTCTGTTGTGAATAAAATAGCTTCTATTTCTTTAATCTTGTCTTCAGGAAGATGGCTCATGAGAATCCGCAAGGGTCCTTTTTCTTTGTGGTGATCGAGGAGCATGGATTTGATGGAGGGATGATCCTTTTCACGGTGTTCATCATAGGCTGTCAAAAGGTCGGCCCCGCGAGTTAAGGTAATGTATAGAAGGGGGGCATTGATATCTTTTACAATGTAGTAGATAAGTGTGTATTCGAAGCCACTTAACTCCGCTCCCACCTGGTATGCCAGACAGTAGCCGTCACCGGTATTGCCCGGGAAATCATAAACACCGTATAGATTTCCGTTGTTCGGCAAACCGAATCGAGCCGTACCGCCGGCGGAAAGTATAACCGATTTGGCCTTGCACACCATGTTTTCACCGGTTCGGACGTTCATGCCGATGGCCCCTGCCAGTCGATCGCCATTTTTAAGAAGCTTAACCGCCATGGTGCGATTTACGGCCCTTACTCCCATATCCAGCGCCCGCTTGGCAAGCAGGGTTTTTAACTCCGGTTCCTGCATGGTTACGCAGAACTTACCTTTGGGGTGGACTTGCAGGACTTCGTATTGGCCTTTTTCGTCTACCGGGAAACAAACGTCCCAGGATTCGAGTTTTTTCATCATGTCCCAGCTTCTCTGGGCCATGCGGTAATTGACCGGCTCATCCATAATGCCTTCACAGGCGATGCTGTTTGATTCAACATACAGCTCCGGCGTTGAAATGCCGGGTAAAGCAACAATGTTGAGGGCATCCATGCCCCGGGCAATGCAACCCGAGTACTTTATCTCACCTTTCTCGAATATAACCACCTTCTGGTCTGGATTTACCTGCTTGGCGCGAATGGCAGCCATAATGCCCGCACTACCCCCGCCAATAATCAGAACGTCGGCATCTATTTCTGCATAATCAGGTTTTTTCATTTCTCCCCTTAAATTTCGGTAAACACTTTCCGTCTGTCGGTAACACAATAACTTTTGCGGTATTCGTACGGCCTGTCTTTGTATGTGAATGATAGCATTTCAATAAAAAGCAGCGCCGTTCCGTTTTCAATCTGGAGCAACCTGGCGGTCATGGTGTCCGTCAGCGCAGCGCCAAAGAGTTGCTGGTTATATAGGGTGGGTACACCGTATTTTTTTTCCAGAGCCTCGTAAAGCGTGACTTTTTCAAACAGATGCGTTGGAAACTCATCAAGGTTTTTGAACATATTTTGCGACAGATAAGAGATGCTGTAAACGATGGGGGTTTGTTTGTGCAAAAACAGGCGTTTAAGCTCATAAAGATTCTGATGGGATTTAATTTTGAGATAGCGATTATGCGGCTGCCTGCCGTTTATTTTGTCCAGCTTCACTAGTTTTATTTTTAGATCGGCCTCATGATCTGTGAAATTCCGGAGGAAACGGTAGTAGCGAAGACTCTCCGGCCTGAGGGTCGTCCCGGCCACAAAAGTGCCCTTGCCTTGAATACGATAAAGATAGCCTTCATGTACAAGGTTCAGTAAGGCCTTTTTTACGGTACCAACACTAACCTTATAATTTTCAGCCAGGGTTCTTTCTGCCAGAATGCGTTGTCCGGGCGCCCACTGGCGATTTTCTATCTTCTTTTGGATTTCGGTCTGCAATTTGAAATAAACGGGGGTGGGGTCACCCAACAACCTGTTCCTGGCCATCATAACCTTTTAGGGCTTAAATAATTCAGGGGTTGGGGTGTTTTTTTCACGACAAGATGATCGCCCCGGCGCTTCCTACAAGCAGTTGGCTTCAGCCGCCTGGATAGGCAAAAGACGCTGTTGGTTTTTGGGGCGGAGGATATTTTATGTGGCAGGCGGTAAAATGTTGGGTAGTTGCCGCTGTTAGACCTGGCAGGCAATAACCCGGCATCTTGTCGTGAAAAAAATACCCCAATTCCTGAACCAATTGTAATTATTATCTATTTTATATATTGATATATATGACTATATATTTATATCTTTATTTTCGATCGTGTCAAGAAAGTTCTCATTTTTTGCGGGACTTCTTTGACAATGCTGTTTTTCTCCGACACTCTATGGGAGGCCTCGAGGTTCATATCGGGAAGCCCCCTTAAATATTTCCAGACTGCCCGGCTGCATTTAGACTTTTTTGTTGAACATGACGCTTGCCGGTGTGGCGGCCTGCAACGCGCTTGCTTGCTTTTTCAGGCAGATATGATTATAGTTGTAGCGTTATGGGAAAGCGAGACGATAAAATACCGGATCCAAAAGAAATCGAGAAAGAAATCAGCGAATTTCTGGCAAAAAAATTCAAGGATAACGTTAAAATTGTATCCCCCGTTGTGCTGCCTCAAGAATTGGCATTGGATAAGACCCAAAAACCCTCGGGCAAACGGAAAAAGATTAATTTTGATTTATTGCCCGAAAATCTGATTTCCCACCTTGACCGCTATGTCGTCAAACAGGATAATGCCAAGGCGATTCTGGCCACAAAAATTTGCACCCATTTCAACAGAATAAAGTGTGCCGAGGCCGCCCTTGAAGACACGGATGACATGGTCGGCAGAATCAAAAACAATGTTTTAATGATCGGTCCCACCGGTGTCGGCAAGACTTATATAATAAAACTTATCGCCCACAAAATTGGGGTCCCGTTTGTCAAAGGAGATGCCACCAAGTTTAGCGAAACTGGCTATGTGGGGGGGGATGTTGAGGACCTGATCCGCGACCTGGTTCGGGAAGCCGATGATGATATCGAGCTGGCGCAATACGGGATTATTTATATCGATGAAATCGACAAAATCGCCGGAAGCCGAAACATAATCGGGGCGGATGTATCGCGCACCGGTGTACAGCGCGCTTTGCTAAAACCCATGGAAGAAACCGAAGTTGATTTAAAGGTCGCCCATGATCCTATTTCCATGATTCAGGAAATCGAGCGCTATCGGAAAACCGGTAAACGCGATAAGCAAACCGTAAACACCAAAAACATCCTGTTTATCATGAGTGGCGCCTTCAGCGATCTTACCGAAATTATCCAGAAGCGTATTTCCGCCCATGGAATTGGTTTTGGTGCCAAACTGACACAGTTACAGGATAGCAGTGAAGTACTCAAACATGTAGCCTCCGAGGATTTGATTAAATACGGATTTGAATCAGAATTTGTTGGACGTTTACCGGTGCGAGGCGTTTTTGAAAAATTAACTGAAAACGATCTATTTGAAATATTGAAAAATCCGAACAATCCTATCATTTTGGGTAAAAAACTCGATTTTGCAGCTTACAATATAGACATAAAATTTGATGATACGGTGTTACAAATTCTGGCAAAAGAAGCTTTTGCAGAAAATACGGGGGCTCGGGGATTGGTAAGTGCGGTGGAAAAAGCCCTGCTACCTTTTGAAAAGAAATTACCCTCTACCGGTATTAAAAAATTTCCGGTGATGGATTCGACCATCCAACATCCGGAAAAATCTCTCACAGCACTTATTGCCGAGCCTGACCATAAAAAAATAATGGATGCTTTTGAAATCCTTGCCCAAAAAGAAAGGCGGCATATTAAAAACTATTTAAAATCCAATAAAGCCAATCTGGCTGAAAAATACAGCCTCACGATGACCCCGGCACGCATGGGCACTGTGGCCGGATATTACTCCAAGCATATTATGGATGTAAGCAAGGTCATCAGAAAAATTAAATCATATTATGATGACGTCAAAAAAATTGAACTCTACTTTTTCAAAAATCATGATATAAACATTATTCTGGAAGAGGATGCCATTGACTTTATCATCGAAAAGATTGTAATCGATGACGTTCACCTGGATGCCTTATACCGAAATCTCACAAAAGACTTTGAGCACGGTTTGAAACTGGTACGGGAAAAAACCGGGCAAAACCGTTTCTTTATCACACGAAATGCGCTTATGGATGCTGAATCCTACGTCAGTAACTTATTGCGGAAAGAAACCAAAAGCGAATAATCCTTTAGAGTAGAAAATGATTGGTATTTCAAAGCTTTACTGTGGCACCGTGGAACCGTCGGATGCTTTGCGGTATGGCCGACAATCATCTCGCCTGCCGTCACATCTGCTGCAATTTTCCCAGGATAAGCGGCCGGTGGTGGTGTGGAATGTTACCCGACGTTGCAATTTAAAATGCGTGCACTGCTATGCCCACGCTAAAAACCGCCCGTTTAAAGACGAACTTACCTTTGCGCAAGGCCAAGGGTTGATAGATAATCTGGCAGAATACGGCGTGCCGGTACTGCTGTTTTCGGGTGGAGAGCCGCTGGTGCGCAAAGATCTGCCTGAACTGGCCGATTATGCGGTGCAAAAGGGAATGCGTGCCGTTATATCCACCAACGGTACGCTGATTTCATCCGAACTGGCACACACCCTCAAAAAGATCGGTCTTTCATATGTCGGCATTAGCCTGGATGGGATGCAAAAAATTAACGACCGTTTTCGCGGGGTCAAGGGGGCTTTCAAATCGGCCTTGGCGGGCATTGAAAATTGTCAGGCGGCAGGTATAAAAGTCGGTCTGCGCTTTACAATCAACAAGTTTAACGTAAACGAAATACCCCATTTATTCGATCTGCTTGAAAAGATGGATATTCCCAGGGTCTGCTTTTACCATCTTGTTTACGCCGGACGCGGTTCGACCCTTGTGGAAGAAGATTTATCCCATGAAGAAACCAAACGGGCAGTTGATCTCATCATCGATCATACCCGCAAGCTGCATGAACGCGGAAAACCCAAAGAAGTTTTGACCGTCGACAATCATGCGGATGGACCCTATCTGTATTTAAGGCTTTTGGAAGAAGATCCCAAGCGGGCCCAGGAAGTTCTGGAGCTCCTTAAGATGAATGAAGGCAACAATTCCGGCAGGGGCATCGGCTGCGTAAGCTGGGACGGCGAAGTTTATGCCGACCAATTCTGGCGGCATTACAGTTTCGGAAACGTTACAAGCCGTCCCTTTTCTGAAATCTGGACCGACATCAACGAGCCCCTCATGCAGAAACTTAAAGAAAAGAAAAAGCACGTAAAGGGCCGGTGCGCTTCCTGCTGCTGGCTGGATATTTGTGCCGGCAATTTCAGGGTACGGGCTGAGGCAGTGACCGGCGATGTCTGGGCACCGGATCCTGCCTGCTATCTCAGCGATGAAGAAATAGCGGATGCAGCGTCCATCGGGCAGACTTGTGACACATCCTCCGGGGCAATCTAAAATCTTGGCGATTACCGATACAATGTTTCGTTAAGTCAACCTGACCTCCCACAATTCAGCGTATACCTGCCGATGGCCGTCACCCAGGAAGGAGCAGTTATGTTATTTCCCGAATACAGACCAAGACGTTTGAGACAAAAAGCGGCTTTTCGCCGTATGATACGCGAAACCCGGCTATCGGTTGATGATCTCATTCTGCCGCTTTTTGCTGTTAAAGGCGAAGGTATTCAAAATCCAATTCCATCTATGCCGGGTCATTTTCAACTGTCTAGTGAAAACCTGGTCAAAACAGCCAAACAGGCCTATGATCTCGGTATTCCCGCAATCATATTGTTTGGAATACCCGAAAAAAAGGATTCACTTGCCACCAGGGCCTATGCCGAGGACGGGATCGTTCAACATGCGACCCGGGCTCTAAAAGACGCACTGCCCGACTTGGCAGTTATTACGGATGTCTGTTTATGTCAGTACACCGATCACGGCCACTGCGGGATTGTTGATGGACAGGTGATCGAAAATGATGCTACCCTCGAATTGCTTGCAAAAACCGCCCTGTCCCATGCCAAGGCCGGCTCTGATATGGTTGCGCCTTCGGATATGATGGATGGCCGGGTGGCCGAAATTCGGGACACGCTGGATGAGAACGGGTTTACGCAAATTCCGATCATGTCCTATGCCGCCAAATATTGCTCGGCATATTACGGACCTTTCCGTGAGGCCGCGGACTCGGCGCCCAAATTCGGTGATCGACGAACGTATCAAATGGATCCGTCCAATGCAGTAGAAGCCATCCGGGAAGCCACCATGGACATCGAGGAGGGCGCAGATATCATCATGGTAAAACCGGCCCTGCCCTATCTTGATATTATCTATCGTGTCAGACAGGAGACCGATTTACCGCTAGCCGCCTATAATGTCAGTGGAGAATTTTCTATGATTAAAGCCGCCGAAAAAATGGGTTGGGTGGACGGCACCAAAGTTATGCTGGAGACCCTGACGGCCATCAAACGCGCCGGGGCCGATATGATTCTGACCTATTTTGCGTTGGAGGCGGCCCAGGAGATCACTGGTTAAATTTGTTGGATTGGATAGAATCTGTTACGTGTTGCGTGTTCCGGGTTACGGGTTTGTCGTCACGTCTTATTGAATTATAACACGAAACTCGTGACGTATGACGGAACTTATATGCTCAAAAAGAAAAAAAGTTATGAAAAACAACAAGCTTCGTGAAACCCCGGCTCCTGATCATCTGAACCAAAATGCCAAACCTGCTTCCCTGCGACTTGTCGCCTGGGAGACGACCCGAAATTGCAACCTTAGCTGCATGCATTGCCGGGCTTCGGCGACCTGCGGCCCCCACGAAGGAGAGCTCGACACCCCAGCGGCCTTCCGCCTGTTGGACCAAATCGCGGAGGTGTCCCGGCCGATCGTTATCCTTACCGGCGGAGAACCCCTGCTTCGACCGGATATATTCGATATCGCAAGCTACGGCACCCAAAAAGGACTGCGGATGGTCATGGCCCCCAACGGAACGCTTATAACGGAAAAAACCGCCAAACAGATGGTCGATTCGGGCATAAAAAGAATTAGTATAAGTTTGGACGGCGCCTCAAAAGAAAGCCACGACCTTTTCAGAGGTGTAGAGGGAGCCTATGAGGGAGCTCTGCAGGGAATCCAATTGGCCAAGCAAGTCGGGCTTGAATTTCAGATAAACACCACGATTACCAAAACCAACCTCGAAGAAATCCCCCGGATCCAGACGCTGGCGGTCGATCTGGGAGCGGTAGCCCATCACATTTTCCTGCTGGTGCCGACCGGCCGCGGGAAATACATTGTAGACCAGGAAATAAATGCTCAAGAATACGAGCAAACCCTAAACTGGTTTTATGATCAGCAGGAAAAAACGCCGTTGCAGCTGAAAGCAACCTGCGCTCCGCATTACTATCGTATCTTGCGACAGAGAGCAAAAAAAGACGGTCGCAAAGTTACCTTCAAAACCCATGGTCTGGATGCGGTTACCCGAGGGTGCCTGGGCGGAATAGGCTTTTGTTTTGTTTCACACCGTGGGATTGTGCAACCCTGCGGTTTTTTAAATGTCAATTGCGGCGACATCAACAAAACCTCCTTTGTCGATATATGGAATCATTCCAAAACTTTTCTAGATCTACGCGATTACGATAAATTGGTGGACAAGTGCGGTGAATGCGAGTACAAAAGAGTCTGCGGTGGATGCAGAGCGAGGGCCTATGAGGCCACCGGGGATATTTTGGCCCAGGAACCCCTTTGCAGCTATCAACCGGTTTCAATGGCAAAGTGATATCGGTGTACCCAAATCCTTCCTAAACTTTGAAAAATGTTCTCCAATTTCAAGATCATTGATTCATTAAGGAAAAGACCATGAATATCAGCGCCCTGATGATACACGACCCGATTACCGTGACCGAAGAAGCATCGATTACCGAGGCGATCGAATTAATGAAAGTCAACTCCATCCGCCATCTGCCGGTGATTACCGCCGGAAATATTTTGCGGGGCTTTGTGACCCTGGCAGATCTTAAGCAAGGGCTCATTCCGTCGATGGTAAGCAATCTTTCCCTTTCTGATTTAATGATCCACGAACCGATTACGGTCGACCCCGATGACGACCTGGAAATAGCCGCCCAACTGATTTACAAACATAAGATCGGTGGTATGCCGGTCGTCAAAAACCGCAAGCTGGTAGGTATAATCACCGGTACCGATATTTTGCGGGCTTTTATTGATATGATGGGGATATTGACGTCCAGCTCCCGTATTGATGTGGTCATTAAAGACCAGCCGGGTGTATTAAAAAAGGCGATGCAAATCATCAATGATAGCGGCGGCGACATCATAAACGTGGGAATGACCACCCAGCAGACGAAAGAGAGAATTTACTATTTCCGGCTTTCGGCCTGCAAGACCGGTATTATAAAAGAAGCCCTGGAAAAAGGTGGTTTCGAGGTTATGGATGCTATGGACTAGCCGTATGGTTAGCCGCAACTAAACAAATTATTACATGAGGTATTGGATGCAGTACTGGCAAATGTAATCGTTGCGGGTTACGCGTTGCGAGTTGCATGTTCAATTTTTCAACTCGCAACTCGAAACCCGCAACTCGCAACAGTCACATATCTTTTACTTCGTTCGATCGTTGTCCCTGCAGTCCATTACTCCAATTGAGTCCCCTTCACCCGGGGTAATCCAACCGTGAGGACAATCCAATAATATTATATTGCCACGCATCCAATCTGCTGCCTCCCCGGTCACCGCTGATCCCAAACCGTAAAATCACTCCGTTTCCTTGACAACCCCGCCACATATCGATATAGGGGTTTTAGGCTATCTTTATCATTGACTTACCTATAAAAAATCCAGCAGAAAAATGATTGCGCGCCCAATGGCGGTTGATGTAATCGTCTCAGCGACCCGTGGGGTCCGGTTTATTTTTAGTTTATTGCAACCGTAAAACCACAGGCCGAGAATTAAGTCCATAATCCCCGACCGGCGCGTTGATAACAATCATCAGACATCCATAACCTTTCGATACGGTCAGTCACCTTCACATACGATCACAATAAAATATAGATAATAATCAGATTTAAAGTTCGAAATATTTTCACTCGGGGAGGCTGGTTATGAAAATGAAGGGATTTTACTGCATCGGGGTGATTATTGCCTCTATAATTACGCTCAATGCCTGCACCACAGGTAAAAACCAGTATGACGTCGGTATGCAGCTCAGCCAGGCCGGGAAAAAAAAGGAGGCCATCGCGTACCTCGAGCAGGCAATTGCCCAGGAACCAAAGAATGAGAAATATCAAAAAGCTTTGTCAGAACTGAAAGCATCTTTGACCGTCGATTTGATGCGGGAAGCCGACAGTCTCCTTAAAGCAGAATCTCCCCCATCCTTTTCAATCATCACTAAAGCCAAAGCCAAACTTAGCCAAGCCAAAGAGATAAACCCCGGTGACCCGAAAGTGCTGGATTCCGAGGCCAGGTTGCGCCAGGCGGAAAATTCTCTTATTGCCAAGTAAAGCGCTGTTTGACAAAAACGATTTTAAAGAGTCAGCAGAATATCTGCGAAAAGCTTTGACATTAAGGGGCGATCATCAATCTTCCTCAGAACTGTTAGCGCTTGCAACAGAGCGTGACAACAAAGATTATTTTATACAAGAGGCCGAAAAAGCAGCTGCAGAGCAAAAATGGGATGAGGCCCTGCAAGCCTACGAGCGTGCACTTGAGTATGCACCCAGGGACCAGAGTATAATCAGTGCTAAAAATAACATGCAATCGAAAGCCGGAATATATTACGCGCGCCAGGGCAAATCCCATATGTATGCCGGCTGGCTCCTGAAAGCCTTTGAAAACTATGAGCAGGCATCTCAACAAGTCCGCAATCTCAAAGACCCTGAATTGAACTCACTGGTAAGTGGGTTTAAAACTGAACTCTCTGCCAAGGCCGCTGTAACGGCAAACCGTTTTAAAGATGCAGGTAACTTCGGCTCAGCCTGGTTTTGGTATGAAAAAATAAAGCAAATCGATCCGGATTACCCCGACATCTTTTATCTGATCCAGGCTATGGAGGATGAGATAATAAAGCGACTAAAAAAATCGATCGCCGTATTTGATTTTGGTTCCCCGAGTTATGCGCCCGATGCCGGATCGATATTCGCCAACAACCTGAGCACGTTTTTATTCAAGACTGCCGGCAAAGATGTCAAAATTTTAGAAAGGGAAAATTTGAAATCTATTCTGGAGGAGATGAAACTGGGTCAAATCGGTGTTGTCTCTTCCCGAACCGCAAAAGAAATGGGCCGCGTGTACGGCATCGATGTAGCTGTCATGGGAAGCGTTTTGCGTTATAATGTGGATTCTACCAGTTACGCGGATACCAAAACCGTTACATATCAGGTCAAAAAGACGGAAGAAAATATCGAGTACCTGAACTGGAAGGCCAGAAATCCTAATCCCACCCAGGAACAACTCAATCTGGCACCGGTGCCTTTTATCCATAATATGACGGATGTGGATAAGGAGTATAATGTTTCCACTCATAAAAAAGTGGCCTTTGTAACCGTATCATTCCGAATTGTGGACATAAACACCGGGGAAAATATCCTGGTCGACACGATACCCCGCAACAAAGTGGCTAAGGATGAAACCAGTGCCGGGGTTCAGATTGCCGGCATCAAATACGATCCTCTGGAAATTCCTACCGATACGGAATTGCTTCAGGATTTGACAAATGAAGTTGTAACCGAGTTGGGACAGGAAGCCCTGCAGCCTCTGAAAAGTCTGGAAAA
The DNA here is from genome assembly GCA_947259865.1 of uncultured Desulfobacterales bacterium. Next base: position 16,989 of record CAMYNZ010000031.1, read on the forward strand.
AACGTATTTTGAATTTGGTGAGCAACAGGTACGGCGGCGAGATAGCGTCAAGGCCGCTGAACATTTTGTCGATGCCATCTTTGATGAAAAAATAAAAAGGATCCAGAATTCTCCGCTAACGACAAAAGCCTTGCAGTACCTTAAGGATACTTTTCGAAATTATAAATACCAATTAGAAGAATAATCATTGAAATTCAATTGCACCACTCGCATGCCCGCAGACTTTGCCAGGCAATTTGGATCACCGCGGGCATAACTATCAAAAACTATATCCATTCAGGAGAGTAACAATGGCAAGTCGATTGATCCGTTGGACATTGTTTTTGGCAGCAATTTCAGCGTTCGGTGGGTTTTCTTTTTCCATAGCGGCGGTCACAGCCGAAGAAGGCTGCGGCAAAATTGCTGAAGGAATCGGCCATGGCGGCATTTTATGGGTAGAAAATGCCATAATTGTCCAGGGCACAGCCGCACCGAATCTTTCTGATCCTTACAAATCCATTTCAGCCATCAAACGCGAAACGCAAAGAGCCGCAACTCTTGATGCCTATAGAAAAATATCGGAAATACTGGCCGGTGTCAGTATTTCCGGCGACAGGTTGGCCGCTGACAGCCCCCAGATCCTTGCCCGCATACAGGCCTATGTTCCCCAACCGGTAATCTGTAAATCAAAATTCTACGCTGACGGCGGCATCGACATTGTGGTTAGGGTGCCATTGGCCGGTAACCTTGCCAGGGCCCTGCTGCCCGAGGCAGGCACCCGAATCGCAGCTTCAAAGTCCAAATACACCGGACTTGTTATTGATGCCAGAGATTTAGCCTTTACGCCTGCATTCGCACCGCGTCTGCTGGCACCCGATGGTAAGATTCTCTTCAGCCAGGAAAACGTAAAAGCGGAAGTTATCACCAAAAGAGCAGCGGTGCAGTATGTCAATCACCCCGGGGACATCAAGAAACAGATGGTTGGCAAAAACCCGCTACGGGTGCGCGCTATCGGACTCGGTTTCCTTTCCCCGAGTGACCTGGTGCTCAACCCAAAATCGATCCCGGACTTAATCGATTCACCGGCTTTTCTGGGAGATGGCAAGGTCGTAATTATCACCGCTTCTGTCCGCAGACTCGAGTGTAAACATCTGGCCGCAAAAGTAGAAGATCACCGGATCGATTGGGAGCAAAAAATCGCGCTGGCCCGTGGGTTCGGCAAAGTTGATTTCAGCGGAAAGGAGGATACCGCCGTTCGGTTGCGCATGATGGAACGCGCGGCCGAAGTGGATGCCCAAAATAAACTGTTGGCGGTTCTCCTGGGACTGAAGATCAATAGCACGAAAGCGTTGAAACAAGTGCCAAACGCACCAAAATATACCCGGGGTGTATTAAAAAATGCCGTACGCTGCAGTGCAAAATATTATAGTGACGGAACCGCAGAAGTGGTGCTGGCGGCGCGGATGGACGGCTTAGCTGTCAAAGGTGCTGATCTCGGCCAAGCGGGTGGACCATCAATGGCCTTTTTAGAATCAGATCCCAGCGGCCTGATCGTCGATGCATCCGGTTTGAATTTTACACCTGTTCTGGCTCCCCAGCTGGCAGGACCGGATGGTGCTGTGTTTTATAATCACAAAGTTATTGCTCGCGGCTATGCGCACCGGTACGGTGTGGTCGGATATCGAAGCTCTGCGGAAGTTGCAAAGTCTGATACACGAATAGGCCAAAATCCAATCATTGTTCGGGCGGCCAGGGTTGAAGAGAGTTCTAGCCGTTTGGTTTTGACGGCTAAGGATGCTGAAAGATTGAATGACCTGGCCAATTTGACCGGGTTGTTTCGCCAGGGTCGTGTTTTGATTGTTACAGAAAATACGATTCAACGATAGAAGTGGTTTCAAAACCCCATCTAAGGCCCAACTGCTGCGTTGCAAACCTCTTCAAAATGCTCACATACTACCGTGTATGCTGCGCTTTATCATCGGTTTGCGCCTTGCTCTTGGGCCTAACCTGGGATTTTGAAACCACTTCTAGTTATCATTTTTTTTTGGCCGCATGGAAATACCAATAACAAAGCGGCAGGAGGTATGGGCCATGATCAACCGATTACCCCTTCCCTTAGGCATTCTGGTAACAGTCCTGT
>CAMYNZ010000032.1 GCA_947259865.1 uncultured Desulfobacterales bacterium
CAGGGGGTGGCTTTTTATGGGAACGTCATTGGCGGATAGCTTTGGGGCTATCTTCGAACATCTCTTCATCTGCTTTCCGCAGTCCGTCCAATAAAATCTCCATAAATGGCCCAATTATCGGGGATTCATTTAAGTCCTCAGGTAACTTTGGTATGAATTTAAAGCGGCCTTCATTTTCTTTTATTATATCATAAAACGCCTGCTTATCCTTCTTTTTGTTATAGCTGGCACGAATCAGATCGCCTTCACGGAAATACAGTTCGGCGGACCCTTTTGAAAGCGTTAAGGTTAGCACACCGCTTTTTTGGTTGATGTTGAGCGCCTGAAATAACTCGGATGGCGGCATTTCAGACAGCTGTCCGATCATGCCGGATGCGATTTCCTCAGCTCTTATAATGTTGGCAGTGGCCAGGCGACGTGCCAACAACTGAGCCAGATACAATTGAATAGATGGAAATTTATTCAACACTTCTTTGAAATTCTGTCCGCTGATAAACACGATCGTCGCAGTTTCCACGACTTTTATAGTGGCCCCGACCGGTTCGCCGCTGATAAGGCTCATCTCACCAAACACATCTCCCCGCCTGAGATGTGAAAGACACACCCCTTTTTCATCGAGCACATCCACAGACCCGGATAGGATAATAAATAGATGCCGTGCCGGGGCGCCTTTTTCCAATATGGTAGCGTCTTTGGCATATTTTTTAAGCTTTAAAAACGGAATAATATCTTTGAGATTGTGTCTATCAAGGGATTGAAAAATTGAAAAATTGCTCAATAGCCTGGCAATCATGTCAACATTTTTGCTATGCTCATCAATAGATGAATCATTCAGGATTTCGCTTCTCGGTGTGGCTTCCAGTTTGATCGTGCCCGTGCAGCCGCTGCAGCTTATAACCGTCGCCGGAATTCTATCGATACTTTCGTGTTGAATAAGAACCTTGGTTAAATCATTGACCAATATGCGGCAAGCCTCTTTGCCGTAAGGCAGTTTCACGATAGCCGTGGTTATAAAGGTGTTCTCCTGGTCTAATTTCAGCAAGAGGGCATTGCCGGCTAGCCTGAACACATCACCCGTTTTATAACAGGGGCACTTATCGTCATGGGTTAATTTGAATATCGCTTCTGAGGGGCTCATCCCAATTTTCCATTACGCTTCAAGTTGCCATCGGGACCGCATGGGTATTTTTTCAATCAAGGCTATAATTGTATACCATAAACGGTTGGATTTCAATTGAATTAGAGCCGTAGAACGCGAGACCACCCAAACGCTCGGCTTGCATACCAAAAGCGGTCACTTTTTTACAGCGGTTTGATACAAAAAAGCAGGTTCAAATAGCTCAGGGGTCGGGGAGTTTTTTTGACGAGGTGGCTGCATGAATCATCAGCGACTGCATCGTGCAAACTCATGCATAAGGGGTCGTAACCAAAGAACAGCGATGGTTGATAGGCTGACCGGTTGACCGTCAAATAGGCGCTTTATCGCTTTGATCTTTCCAGGTTAATTGTTACCAGATTATAACTATCCGGACATTGCAGCTGAATCGAATCGCCTTCCCACCATGGCAGGCTCCCGCCGAACTGGAAAGTTGATAGGCTGGGGAAAATGTCGTGATAAAAAAATCCGCATAACCCGCCCGGGTCGTGGCAGCTTATCTCAAATGTTTCCCCGACCGCATGATCGGCACTGCAACTGCCCTTCACGCCTGTGATCGTAGCCATGATCTTATAACCGATCCCTGGATCTTTTGCCATTTTTAATACCCCTTTTATTGAAAAAAACGCACGCCATTATTCATCTGTTACGCATCCGTGCGAAGCTGACTTTACATTTTTAATATATTTGTAAAGTGTACCCCGCAAAGCTTTGAATGGCGGCGCGCTCCAGGATTTGCGACGAGAGGCCATCTCCGTTTCGGAAATTTCTACCGTGATTGAATTGTGAGTGGCATCGATGGTGATGGGGTCTCCGTTTTTTAAAAGGGCGATCGGACCCCCGACCTGCGCCTCCGGTGCAATGTGTCCCACGATAAAACCGTGAGACCCCCCCGAGAAACGGCCGTCTGTTAACAGGGCCACATCCTGGCCCAGCCCGGCCCCCATGATCGCCGAGGTCGGGGTCAACATTTCAGGCATGCCGGGACCGCCCTGCGGTCCTTCATAACGAATAACCACTACGTCTCCTTTTTTGATTTTCTTTTGCTCCAGCGCGGTTAAAATCTGCTCTTCGGAATCGAAAACAGTTGCCGGTCCACTGAACACCAGGCCCTCTTTTCCGGTAATTTTGGCCACAGCACCGTCCGGAGCCAGATTGCCACGCATAATTTGTATATGCCCGGTCTGCTTGATCGGATTGTCCAGGGAGCGAAGGAGGTCCTGATCGTCCGCTAGACCCGGCAAATCAGCTAAATTCTGCGCCACGGTTTTTCCGGTAACCGTTAAACACTCGCCGTGTAAATAACCTTCGGCCAGCAGCAGTTTCATTACCGCCGGTATACCGCCAATATTGTGCAAATCTTCCTGCACATACTGCCCGCTGGGTTTCAAGTCTGCCAGCAAGGGTGTACGATCACTGATCTTCTGAAAATCATCTAGGCTCAGAGACAGTTCCACCGCTCGGGCCATCGCAATCAAATGCAGGACCGCATTGGTTGATCCACCCAATGCCATGGTGACGGTGATGGCGTTTTCAAATGCCTGGCGCGTCATAATATCACGGGGTTTGATGTCTTTTTCAAGCAAGACCCGAATCGCTGATCCTGCCCGGATACATTCCTGAATTTTTTCCGGCGCTTCAGCCGGTGTGCTGGCACTGTATGGCAGTGTCATACCCATGGCCTCAATTGCCGAGGCCATGGTATTAGCGGTGTACATCCCGCCGCAGGCACCCGGTCCCGGGCAACTCTTACTGATAATTGCTTTGCGGGTTTCATCGTCGATCACACCGGCAATGTATTCTCCATAACTTTGAAATGCATTTACAATATCAAGTTTGCGGCCATCATGGTGTCCGGCTCGGATGGTGCCGCCATAAATCATCAGGGAAGGTCGGTTTAGGCGTCCCATCGCGATCAAACAGCCGGGCATATTTTTGTCACATCCGGGTATTGAAATGTTGGCATCGTACCAGTGGGCGCTCATCACCGTTTCGATCGAATCTGCGATGAGATCGCGGGACTGCAAAGAAAAACTCATGCCGTCCGTTCCCATCGAAATGCCGTCACTGACACCAATGGTATTGAATCGCATGCCGACCAGGTCCGCAGCCGCCACCCCCTTTTTTATTTCAGCCGCCAGGGCGTTCAGATGCATATTGCAGGTGTTGCCTTCAAACCACACGCTGCAGATACCCACCTGCGCTTTTTCCAAATCTGCTTCGGTTAATCCGGTACCCAGGAGCATCGCCTGGGATGCGCCTTGTGCTTTGGGTTGGGTAACGCGTGAGCTGTATTTATTCAGTTTTTGACCCATGATGTTCTCCTTTGCAATCGTTTGGTTACCAATGTCGAATCATTTTTCATTTCAGTTTTGATCCCCTTTATTGCTAACTATCCTTTTTGATCCAAAACTTCAAGTTCTTATAAAAACCACGGGATGCCAAATCTGGCTCGAATTCAGGATATATTTTGTTATTGAGACCGGATATGATAATATAGGATGTCATTCAAAAGGAGGACCGTTAGATGATGCGCTACGGGGCCATGAACTATCCCATTAAACCGGTTTTGAACGAACTAGAAGACATCGCCCAATTAGGCTTTGATTATCTGGAATTGACTCTCGATCCGCCCCAGGCCCACTATTTTCAGATCCAACAACAAAAAAATGATTTGCTGGCGGCCCTGGATCGTCATAATATGCGCCTGGTGTGTCACCTGCCGACTTTTTTATCCATGGCCGATTTGACCGATTCCCTGAGGAAAGCCTCATTGGATGAGACCCTAAAATCTATCGAAGTTGCTGCCGATCTTAACCCGCTTAAAATAGTTGCGCATCCGTCCTATATCGGCGGGTTGGGTGTATTCGTGTTGGGTCAGGCCCGTCAATATGCCAAAGACAGTCTTGCGGCCGTGGTTCAAAAAACCGATCAACTCGGTCTGGATCTGTGTCTGGAAAACATGTTTCCCAGATGTCGCTACGGTATTGAGACCGAAGATTTTATCGAGATATTTGATCAGTTCCCGGCACTCAGACTGACGCTGGATACGGGCCATGCCCATATCGGAAGCCCCGGCGGCAAGAGAATACTGGAATTTATAGAGACTTTTCCGGACCGTATCGGGCATGTGCATGTCAGCGATAACTTTGGTAAAGAAGACAATCATCTGCCTATCGGCACGGGCACCATCAACTTTCGCCGGATTGTAAGAGCCCTTAAAAGAATCGAATATGAAGATACCGTAACATTTGAGATTTTTTCGCGGGACAGGGACTATCTGCGTATCAGCCGGGAAAAGTTCGATAAAATGTGGACAACCCTTTGATAAATAATTCAGGGCTCGGGATGTTTTTTTCTTGCCATACAAACCGGGGGCTTTGCACCCGGTTGCAAGTGCACCGCTTAAAGCACTGACGTGCTTTTGATTTTCTCCGCTTTTGGCGGAGAAAGTCAAATCACCCCGTGCTGGGCACGGTCTGGCCGTTGGCTTTACGGTCAGCTGATCACCCCGGTCCTTCTAATGAGCAACTGTCTATTGCCGCCTGGATAGGCAAAAGACGCAGTTGGTATTTGGAACAGTGGCGGTGGTATGCGGCTTAACCTTCATGCACCAAAATTGTTTAAATCGACCCTCTGGCTGATTGCAGTGGGCCTGGGCCTTTTGAGTTGCTGGGCCACGAACAGGCTTGAAGCCAGGACGCAATCCGATCTTCAGGCGCTGATCGGAAACAGGGATGCCATTTTTGTCACCGATCCTAATGGAAGCATACTGTTTTCAAAAAATGCCGACAAAATGCTGGTGCCGGCTTCAACCCTAAAAATATTCACCGCTCTTGTGGGCCTGCATTATCTGGGCCCGGACTACCGGTTTGGCACCGAGTTTTACCTTGATAAAAACCAAAATCTGAAGATTAAAGGATACGGTGATCCTTTGATGATTTCGGAGGTTGTAGCCGATATCGCAGCCACCCTTGGGGATCAATTGACTGCAATCAATGACATTGTCCTGGATGATACCCACTTTACCCAACCGCTAACCATTCCGGGGATATCTTCTTCATCGCAACCCTATGATGCACCCAATGGGGCTCTGTGCGTCAACTTTAACACGGTGCATTTCGAAAAGCATAACACAAAATATATCAGTGCCGAACCCCAAACGCCCCTTCTGCCGTATGCATTGAACCGCATAAAACAAACCAAGTTAAAAGCAGGTAGAATCGTGCTTTCCCATGAGAGCAATGAAAGCACACTTTATGCGGGTCACTTGTTCCATTATTTCATCAGGGCCCAGGGCATCCAGACCAGCAGCAGCGTTCGCCTTGGCAGGATTCAGGCGGAAAGCGATAGGCTCATCCATACCTATATATCCAGATTCTCACTGGAAGATATCATCGCCAAACTTTTAGAACATTCAAATAATTATACAACCAACCAGATATTAATTACTGCTGGAGTCCAGCATTACGGCCCGCCCGGTACACTGGTCAAAGGTGTGATGGCGGCTGACGCTTTCGCCAAAAATATTCTGCATTTGAATCATTTTTTCATCACCGAAGGCTCGGGTATTTCCAGGGAAAACAGAGTTTCGGCCGCAGACCTGCACAAAGTTCTCGAAGCTTTTCAACCCTACCGCCGCCTGATGCGATATGAGGGCGGCGAGTATTACAAAACAGGAACCCTTTTGGGTATCAGCACGCGGGCGGGATATATCGAAAATTTAGAAGGGAAAATCTTTCGCTACGTTGTTCTAATCAACACCCCTGGCAGGGCCACGGATCGAATCATGAAGGAATTACGACACATATTAAATTGAGGAGGATCATCTCCCGATTAGTTGTAGCGAACTAAGGCAAGTCAAATGAATAATTTTCAAGTCGGTAAGTGTGGTCATAGAGGGTTCAAGGGGTCAAGGATTCAAGGATTCGAGTGAAAGAATATGAAAGAAAGACAACCCTTGATTACAATAGGATGCTTTACATTTTTTATGGTTCGGTTAGGGTACTGGAAACCCAGATATTATTAGCCGGGGATTTAGGCTTCATTGAAAAGGTGAATTGGGTACAGTAAAAAAAAACATAGCAGAAATCGAAAGAATGCTTAAAGCGCTGATAAAATCTTTAGTAAACAAACACTTGAATCTTTACCCGCCGTCTCTGTGGGCGGGCTTGACCCCTGGAATCCTTGGACCCTCTTCTCCAACTAAGTTGGAGAAGAACCATTAGTAATAGCTTCAACCACTCGTGATATGCGCATATGCGCTGTGATTATGAATTGATTCAAAATTTTCGGCCCCAATCGAAAACCAGGTGATATTGTCATCGGCTTGCAATTTTTTGGCAATATCACGCACAACATCTTCCACAAATTTGGGATTCGAAAATCCTTTTTCGGTCACGCGCTTCTCATCAACCCGTTTCAAAACCGAGTAGACATCGCAGGAGGCCGATTGTTCCACCAAAGCCACCATATCCTCCATCCAGATAAACTTTTTGAATCGGGTGGCTACACGGACTTCACCGCGCTGGTTGTGAGCACCGCTGTCGCTGATTTCTTTTGAACAGGGGCACACTGACGAAATTGGAACGATGACTTCGGACACGAGGTCGACTTTACCTTCCGGATCGCAGGATCCCTGAAACCTGCAGGTGTAGTCCATCAGCCCGGGCGATTCGCTCACGGGTGCTTTTTTCTCGATAAAATAGGGAAAGGTAACTTCAATATGGGCCGAAGCGGCATTCAAGTGCTTTTTCATTTGAACGAGAACGTCTGAGATATTTTTTAAAGAAACCTCCGGACGGAACAGATGAAGAATTTCAACAAAGCGGCTCATGTGGGTGCCCTTGTTTTTGTGAGGCAGATCTACGAACATATTAATGGAGGCCACAGTTTGTTGATAACCGTTTTTGCGGTCCAGCACAGTAATGGGGTAGCGAAGATTTTTTATCCCCACTTTATCGATGGGAATGTTTCGATAGTCAGGTTCGTTGTGGATGTCTTTCATGTTAACAATGCTGAGATCGTTATGAAGGAAGTTTTTTTAATAAATACTCCGGCTTCACGTGGCTCATAGCTCTGAAGATGTTGCCCTTGATGTTTTTGTTGCTGCGATAAAATTCTTTCAACAAGGTCTTTATTTCGTGTCTTTTTGAATTAGTCGCACTCGGGCATGGATTGATAAATTCCGGAAACCTTTGATCATTCGCAAAGCGCGCAATGGTTTGCTCGTCCACAAAGGCCAGCGGACGGATCACAGTGAATCTGTCCTGGAAAAAGCTTTGACGGGGCACCATGGTACTGATCTCACCGGCGAAGCAAATATTCATAAAAAAGGTTTCGATGATATCGTCTTTGTGATGTCCGAGTGCCACCTTATTGCAGTGAAGTTCCGCAGCGATTTCAAACAAGCGTTTGCGGCGCAACCGGGAACACAGAAAACATGGGTTTTCACGGTTTTCGGAGCTGTGCCCGACGGCACCAAAGTCGGTGTAATCTACCCTGAAATTATAACCGGTCCTATGGCAGTAAGCCTCCAGTGGTTCGCTGAAACTGCCCTCGAAACCCGGATCGATATATACCGCATGCAATTCATACTTGACAGGGATCCGACATAAACGCTCGTTTAAAATCCACATCAGCGTCAGACTGTCCTTGCCTCCGGACAGCCCCACCAGTATCCGGTCGCCTTCAGCAATCATATCATAGCGGTGTAACGCTTTGCCGAAAGATCGATTCAGAGTCTTGTATGTATGGTTTTTTAACGACAAAACACGCTTTAATCTGCCGCCGTTTCTTCCGGCGTTTCGGCTGATTTGAGAACAATCTTACCGGCAGCGACTTCACGCAGGGAAATCACTATATCTTCATTCTTGGGTGAGCTTACTAAATATTCAGACCCTTCCCGGATCTGCCTTACCCGCTTGGCTACCAGATTTACCAACATAAATCGATTGGGTACCCGATCCAAACAATCTTCTACTGTAATACGCGCCAATGTAATACCTCCCTTAATTAGAAATATTTGTATTTATAATATCTCAACTACCTGATAACTGCGCATGCCCCCCGGAACCACAAGTGTGAGTTCATCCCCCGGTCTTTTCCCGATCATGGCTTTGCCCAGAGGCGAAGAAACCGAAATGCGCCCTTTTTCGATATTGGACTCATCAGGACCAACCAGTTGATATTCAACATCTTCGCCCGTATCAATATTTTCAAGAACAACCCGGCTGCCGAACACCACCTTGCCCTTTGGTAGTCTGCTGAGATCGATGATTTCGGCATAGGCCAACTTATATTCCAATTCGCCTATGCGGCCTTCTAAAAAGCCTTGGCGATCTTTTGCAGCCGCATATTCGGCATTTTCGGACAAATCGCCATGGGCGCGGGCTGCCTCAATGGCTTTGATATTTTGAGGTCGCTCCACTCTTTTTAGTTTTTCCAGCTCCTTCTTTAAGGCCTCATAGCCCTCTTTGGTCAAGGGTACGCGTTCCACTAAATTTCTCCTTGAATTTTCATCTGCACACGCAGTAATCGGATCTCGATCAGATCTACAAATAATCTTCTAACAGCCGTTCAGCAATCTGAACCGTATTGGTTGCAGCCCCTTTTCGAATATTATCAGCGACAATCCACATATTGATGCCGTTTACGATGGACTCATCCTGCCGGATGCGGCCAACATAGGTCAGATCCTTACCGGCTGCTTCAATCGCGAGCGGGTATAAATTATTTGACGGGTCATCAATAACTTTCAGGCCGGGTTGCTGCTCAAGCAGCACTTTGACCGCATCGGCCGTGATATGTTTTTGAGTTTCAACATTGACGGATTCGGAATGGCTGAAAAATACGGGAACCCTTACCGTCGTAGCAGTTACGCCGATAGTTTCATCTTCCATTATTTTTCTGGTTTCATTGACCATTTTCATCTCTTCTTTGGTGTATCCGTTTTCCATAAAACTATCGATATGGGGCAGGCAATTAAATGCAATTCGGTGGGGATAAACTTTCTTTTCATAATCAAGAAAATTTATCAGAGAACGGGTCTGATCAAATAACTCATCGATTGCTTTTTTACCGGTGCCCGAAACAGCCTGATAGGTGGACACTACGATCCGTTTGATTCCGCACTTCAAATGGATGGGGTTTAGGGCCACAACCATCTGGATCGTCGAACAATTTGGATTGGCAATGATACCCCTGTTTTTGTATTCAGCAATCGCATGCGGATTAACTTCCGGCACAACCAACGGTACCTCCGGATCCATGCGCCAGGCACTCGAATTATCAATGACAACGCAACCGTCCCGGGCGGCAATCGGTGCAAATTTTTTACTGATACCCGCACCGGCGGAAAACAGTGCAATATCCACATTCTTGAATGAATCCTCAGTCAGTTCTTCAACGGCTAAAATTTCCCCTTTGAAGCGAATTTCACGGCCGGCAGAGCGGTGCGAAGCCAATAATTTTATCGATCCCAGGGGAAACTCTCTTTCCTCGAGGCATCTTATCATTTGATTACCCACCGCACCAGTGGCCCCGGCGACGGCAACACTTGCTTTTATTCCTGCCATGTGGTTCGTTCCTTATGTAATTAGTTTTAGGTTTTAAGTTTTAAGTTTTAGGTGCCAAAGCAAAGCGAGAGGTCCGGAATGGACATACTCAATTCCCAATATGCATAGAGTAATGGCTGGTTGTGCGGCTATACATATCAATAGTAAAGGCTGCAACCCGGAAATTGAAATTCATTTCAGCTCCCCCAAGACCGAGGTCCCGGCTTTTACCCCGTCGCCAACAGCCGCTATCAGCGTTGCATCCGGCGGTATATATACATCTACACGGGAACCAAAACAAATCAGGCCAAACCGCTGTCCGCGTGCCACCGGATCCCCTTCTTTCAGGTAGCAGATAATTCGCCGTGCAATCAGACCCGCAATTTGAACCGCACATATTTTTTTTTGTTCTGGCGTTTCAAGGTAGACGGCATTGCGCTCATTGTCTTTGGAGGCCTTATCCAAATTTGCCGCAAAAAATTTTCCCGGATGATAGTTGATTTTTGTTATCTGGCCTTCATAGGGCATACGATTTATGTGGACGTTAAAAACCGACATGAAGATACTTATCTTCAAAGCAGCGCCCTCATAATATGGACTCCGGTCAACTATACGGGCAGCGATTATCTTGCCATCAGCCGGCGAGACGATCAGACCTTTTGAGTTCGGGATGACCCGGTCGGGATCCCTGAAAAATAAAACAACAAATAACGTGCAAAGAATACCGATCAGGCCCAGGGCCGCAAGCCCCAGCAAAGCAAATACGATAGTAGCAAAGGCACTTGCAATAATAAAAGGATATCCAGCTTTGGCCACTGGAAAAGCCACAGAACTTGGTGGTTCGGACCAGGAATATTTATCCATTTAATATGCTCTGGCCATACAGTCGCTAATTGATAGATGTTGGTCGTCAAGACGTTAATTGAAAAATCTCAACATCGATTGCCAAAAACAAATTTATTTAACAGAATCGAAATCCTTTGTCAATCGCCTGGGTTGCCTACCGTCATGCTGCGAATTTACGGTCAGCGTTGACTTTTTTTCACCAGATTTATCTCGGCATCCGACTTGCGAATATAGCATGGTGTCAGGCCACCGGTATCATCGCTCTTTTCTTGTTCAAACAGGTTCCGGCTCAAAAATGCGACAGTTGCCGCACGTATAATATTTTGGCCGTCAGGCGCAAAATGGGCCAGACTCCCCAGTTTGCGCCCAATATCCTCCTGGTAAAGGCGTGCGCCATTGCCCACAAATATGCACGGATCATGTATATCGGTCAAAACGACTCCCGGCGGGGTCACCTGCTCCGAACACAGTTGCTGCAGTTGACCATTCTCATAGCGGTAATGTACCCAGTAAACTTCCCCTTTGCGCGCATCTAACATTGGACAGATATTAAACGATGGAGCATACGACTGGATGGCCAGACATTCTAGGCTCGAAATCCCCACAATCGGTTTGCCGGCTGCCGTGGCCAGTCCTTTTACAGTGCTCAGGCCAATTCGAAGACCGGTAAATGATCCCGGACCTTTGGTGACAGCAAATCCATCCAGCGCCGCGATGGCAATCCCCGATAGCAGGCTGACCCTTTTAATCAATTCCATCAGATGTTTGGAGTGGGTCTGTGCGCTAACCAGTGTAACCTCTGCCAGGATGGTGCCATTTTTAACTATAGCGACGCTGCAGCTTTTGGTGGCTGTGTCAACGGCAAGTATCTTCATGGGCAATAAACTCAGAAAAACATCCGGCGGCAGTAATCCTTTGCCACTTAACGCCGACGGCCTGTTCATCTTGTCGGCAAAAAAATACTCTTCACCCGAGACGGTTGACTGACATTATTTTAAGTGTTTTTCCTTTTGGTGCGGTGGCGGTTGCCCTTTGGGGTGCTTGAATCCAACGCGATTGATAAGACCTCGTCCATTGTATTTACAGGAATAAATTTTATTTTCCGTTTTACATTGGCAGGAATTTCAGCCAGATCTTTTTTATTTTTAAAAGGAATGATAATTTTTTTAATCCCGGCCCTTAAAGCACCCAGTGCCTTTTCTTTTAATCCGCCTATTGGCAGAACTCTGCCCCTGAGAGTAATCTCACCCGTCAAGGCCACATCATTGTGGATCGGCTTTTTTGTTAAAGAAGACATCAAGGCGGTGGCTATGGCAATACCGGCAGAAGGGCCGTCTTTGGGTATCGCTCCAGCCGGCACATGAATATGGATATCGAGATGGTCGAAAACTTTATCTTTTAGGTCAAATAAACTTAAATTGGCCCGGGCATAGCTCAGGGCTGCACGGGCAGATTCCTGCATGACGTCGCCGAGTTGTCCGGTAATAATCAACTCCCCCTTGCCGCCAATCAACGAGGCCTCCACATACATCACCTCCCCACCTGCCTGGGTCCAGGCCAAACCGGTTGCCAGACCGACCTGGCTGCTCTCCTGGTCCATTTCAGGATAAAATTTTGGCAACCCGAGATATTGATGCAGGTTGTTCCTGTGGATCGAAAAAGGACCTTTTTCGGCTTCCGCGATTTTACGAGCCACTTTGCGACAGACGGTAGCGATTTCGCGTTCGAGGTTTCTCAATCCAGCTTCAGAAGTGTATTCTGTCACGATCTGATTGATGGCTCCGGAACTTATGGATATATTTTTGCTTTTAAGGCCATTTTCCTTGATTTGGCGTGGTATGAGGTGCTCTTGGGCAATCACTCTTTTTTCGTCATTCGTATAACCGGATAGGTAAATAACTTCCATGCGGTCGAGTAAGGCAGAAGGTATCGTATCGGTCAAATTTGCCGTTAAAACAAACATCACCCTGGAGAGGTCAAAGGGCAGATTCAGGTAATGATCACTGAACGCAAAATTCTGCTCGGGATCGAGTGCTTCCAGAAGCGCTGAAGACGGATCTCCCCGGAAATCGGTGCCCAGCTTGTCGATTTCATCCATCATAAAAACAGGGTTGTTTGAACCGCATTGCCGTATGCCCTGCAAGATGCGGCCTGGCAAGGCGCCGATATATGTGCGACGATGGCCTCTGATCTCGGCTTCATCCCTTATACCGCCAAGGGAGATACGAATAAATTTACGTTTTAAGGCCCGTGCGATGGCTTGTCCTAAAGAAGTCTTACCGACCCCGGGCGGACCGACGAAGCATAGAATTGGGCCTTTCATTTTGGGATTAAGTTTACGGACGCTAAGATATTCGAGTATGCGGTCTTTAATCTTGTTGAGTCCATGGTGATCTTTGTCGAGTATTTTTTTGGCAGCGATAATGTCATAAACATCCTTGCTGCTTTTGCCCCAGGGCATCTCTACCAGCCAATCCAAATAGCTTCTGACGATCGGGGACTCGGCGGAATCTGGATGGATCTGCTCAAAACGCTTTAGTTGCCGGGTAGCTTCTTTTTCGGCTTCTTTCGACATTTTGGCGCGCTTTATCTTTTTTTTGTAATCTTGGACTTCCAGAGTTTTTTCATCAGATTCGCCTAACTCTTTATGAATTGCTCTGACCTGTTCCCTTAAGATATAGTCGCGCTGGTTTTTTGAAATTTCATCGTTGACACTCGATTGGATTTTGGCTTGCATGGCTGAAAGTTCTACTTCACGGCAGAGCAGGTCGTTGACCATTTTCAATCGATCAACCGGATCAATAATTTCCAGAAGCATCTGTGATTCAGGGATTTTTAATCTCAAATTGGATGCCACCAGGTCTGCCAGCTTTCCGGGTTCGTCGATATCATCCAGGATGGAAGCGACATCACCGGTGGGTTCACCCCGATGTGCCATGATTTTTTCAGAATGTTCACGGACATTACGCATCAGAGCCTCAATTTCCAGACCCACATCATTGATCGGCTCTTCAACGATGGTTTCAATTTTAACCCGATAAAATGATCTCCTGCCAACATAGCGTTTGATCTTTGCTTTAACCATTCCTTGGACAAGCACCTTGACGCTTCCGTCAGGAAGTTTCAACATGCGCAGGACACGACCAACGGTGCCGATAGCGTAAATCTCACCCGTCTCCGGGTTTTCAATGCCGGGTTCTTTCTGAGTTGATAGAAACAAAAAACCATCTCTGGCCACGGCATCTTCAACCGCACGTACCGATTTCTTGCGAGCAACAAAAAGCGGAAGAAGCATATCCGTAAAAATCACAATATCTCTGACCGGCAGAAGGGGAAGTGTGTCGGGTATCTCCAAATCGTTTTCGTCTTCTTCGATTATGCTGATCAGATCATCTTTGTCGGTTTCGGCCATCTTTTCTCCTCAGAATTATTTAGATCGAGGACAGTTTTACAGGGTTATATTATAAGACTCTGTCATATTTTGACAATATCAATCTTGATTTTTTTTGTTAACACCTTTAATCTATAGCGTTTGAAATTCAGACCAACACAGGTTAACCTTCGATTAAAGATATTCAGCCGTTATGGATAGTATACTATTGGAAATATTAGCATTTATTTTTGGTATGTGTATTGGAAGTTTTTTGAATGTATGCATCTACCGCTTGCCGATGTCAATGTCAATCATCCACCCGCGTTCTATGTGTTTGAGCTGCGAAAATGCCATCCGATTTTATGATAACATTCCCATCATCAGCTATGTCTGGCTGAAAGGTAGATGCCGATATTGCAGCACACCGATTTCGATCCGTTATCCTGTGGTTGAAGCCATGAGCGGCCTTTTTTGCCTGTGTGTTTATCTTAAATTTGGCCTCACGCTCCAGACCGTGATTTATTTTGTATTTATCGCCACATTGCTGGTCATTACCTTTATTGACATAGACCATCGAATCATACCGGATGTTATATCCCTGCCCGGCATACCGATCTTTTTTCTGGCCTCCTTGGGTGTGTCGACCGTAACATACCTTGATTCCCTGCTGGGTATATTGGCCGGCGGCGGAACCCTTTATCTGGTTGCATCCGTCTATTCACTTTTGACAAAGAAAGAAGGTATGGGTGGCGGTGATGTCAAACTTCTGGCCATGATCGGCGCTCTGATCGGCTGGAAGGGCGTTTTTTTCACGATATTTGTATCCTCTGCCGTTGGCACCCTTTCAGGAATGATCATCATGCTGATCACCCGTCAAGGCATGAAGCTAAAGGTCCCATTTGGTCCATTTTTGTCCATCGGTGCTATCGCTTACATCTTTTTTGGCCCTCAACTCCTGGCTTTTTATTTTAACATGTTTGGATAAGGATATCGACAAAGATTTATGAAAATCGCCGTAATTTCAGATATCCACGGTAATATGGACGCCTTCGATCGGGTCTTGGAAGATATTGACAAAGCCCATGTGGACGCCATTATCAGCCTGGGCGATAATATCGGTTACGGTCCCGAACCTGAAAAAGTCATCAGAAAAATTCAGGATCGCAACATACCGTCAATTATGGGGAACCATGAGATGGCGGTGGCAGATCGAAGCCACTTAAGCTGGTTTAATATCACCGCCCAAGAATCACTTTTGAAAACTATAAAAATGCTCTCCAAAGGCTCGATCGCCTATATTTCTAGCTTCAAATCATTCCTGGTACGTTTCAAATGTCGTTTTGTGCATGGGTTTCCGCCGGATTCTCCAATGACATATTCATTTCAAGTATGCGAGAATGCGATCATGGATACTTTTCGAAAATTAAATGAAAATGTCTGTTTTATCGGCCATACCCATTACCTGCAGACAATCGACTTTGACGGACTGACCATAGATGAGGCACCTCTTGAGCAGGGCGTTACACTAATACCAAAGACTCGAGCGTGTATCGTAAATGTCGGCAGCGTGGGACAACCGCGGGACGGCAACAACAATGCCAAATACGTTATCTGGAATTCCAGCGAAAATGCGATCGAGGTGAAATACATTCCTTACGATATTGCCCGGGTCGTTGAAAAGATGACCGCACTGGGCCTGCCAAAAGTACATGCCGATCGGCTGTGGTAAGCCTCCAGATCGTTGGGCCCCAGAACGCTGACGGAAGTCAACGACTGCGCCGTGCCATCACAGGATGAATCGGATTTATCCGGTATACATCAGGCTCGGATCCCTAAAGGCGGGTAAATAATATGAAATATATCGGAAGATACAGAATCAGGGGGCTGCTCGGCCGGGGCGGGATGAGCAAGGTTTTCAAGGTTGAATTGCCCGTTATCGGAAAGATAGCGGCTTTAAAAGTGCTTGACCCCACCCCGGAGCTCATGAATTTGATGGGTATGGAGAATATCCGTAAATGGTTCGTTTCAGAGGCGGTCACAATGGCCAACCTCAGGCATCCGAATATTGTCGCCATCTGGGATTTTGACGAATCAGAGGGCAAGCCGTTTTACCTCATGGATTTTTTCTTTAACAACCTCGGAATCATGATCGGCGAAACTTATAGAACCGAAATGCCATCGCGTATCATTCGGATCGATAAAGCGATCCATTATATGCGACAGACGCTTGAAGGTCTGGCCGCTCTCCATCATGCCGGTATAATCCACCGCGATATAAAACCCTTTAATATTTTAGTAACAGAACAGGAGATTGTAAAAATTAGTGATTTCGGGCTATCCAAACTCAGGGGGGAGACGTTTAACGGTCCACCGAACCTCAAGGTCGGCTCGCCCTGGTATGCCGCGCCTGAACAGGAAACGAATCCGGACCGGGTTGATTTCAGCGCCGACCTTTATTCGGCAGGCATAACCTTGTATCGTATGCTTACCGGCACCCTGCCCGACAATAGCGCTGTGCCCCCCAGCAGTTTGAACCCGGATTTGAACCCAAACTGGGACCGATTTTTTAAAAAAGCGACGGCACCGGTACGCCGGCGGCGATTTGCCCGGGCCCAGGATATGCTGGCCCAATTGGATACTCTGGCGGCTGAATGGAATGAGGCTAAAGATAATATGTGTCGCCTGGGACCTGTTTACACCAACCCGAAAACGATTAGAAAATCTCCTTTTAAAATCACCAAACCCAGAAAAACACCTTTAAAATTACATCCCGATAAGGCCAAAGCCAAATTCGCGGCAGATGATTATTGGCGCCCCCTCGATTACATTCAAAACGACTATGTGACCGATAGCGCCGGTATCATAAAGGACCGGGCCACCGATCTTTTGTGGCAACAATCAGGATCAGCGTACCCGCTTACCTGGCATCAGGCCCACGCGTATATCAAACAACTCAATCATCGGCGATTCATGGTGAAGATTACTGTATTGAACCGATATTTAACCACAGGCAAAAATGGTTATGGAGCGCCGACCGGCGTTCTTTCATCGCAGCATGGTATGTCAGTGTCGACATGGGATTTATAGCATGGCAGGATTTTAGCGCCCATTATTATGTGAGAGGGGTGTCCAGCAGCTGATTTCTTGCAATAAAAAAATATCCCGACCGTTTAATAAGTTAACCCGTTCAGCGGTCGGGGCAATTTTTTCTCGACAAGATATCGTGTTATAGCCTGTTTTGCCATACAGCGGCAACTAGCATCTATTTTACCACCTGCAGGGTACGCTTCAATTGTCAGTCCGCCAAAGTACGGTGGCGGATTTGAAAACTCGCCGATCATCAGCCTTTCTTTTTTTCACCCAGGGCCATGCCAAGATTGAGGGCTTTCTGATTCATTTTGATTAAGTCTTTGGGTATACGGGTTTGCAAAACCTTCATGATCGATTCGGGTTTAACGATATCCGTTAAACTGATTACCGCCCCAAGCATACAAATGTTGAAAACGATCGGTTTCCCGATTTTCTCCACAACCGTCTGATACATCGGCAATTCCCGCTGGCGGGCATCCACTTTCCTTTCAGTTTTTACAAAGCGTGTGTCGGTGACGAGCAGGCCACCGGGCCGGATGATGGACGAAAAACTGTTATAGGCTTCCTGGGTGAGACACACCAATACATTGGGCTGGATGACTTTGGGGTAATGAATGGTTGTATCGGAAATAACAATATCGGATCGGGTGGCGCCACCCCGGGCAGCGGCGCCATAACTCTGTGATTGAACTGCAACCAGGTCTTCAAAAAGCACGGCGGATTCGGCGAGTATTATGGCAGCAGTGATAACGCCCTGGCCTCCGGAACCCGAAAAAACCAGTCTACATCTTTCCATATCTATTGCCCTTTCATCGCTTTTTGAATGATTTTATCATACTCGCTGCAGTACTCAGGTATTTGGCTCTGCACGAAAATACCCCGTTCGATAAGTTCCGGATTTTCTTTTTTGGCCTTCGATCCAATGGGCGTTGTAACCTCCTTATAACGCCGCAGCATATCAGCAGCTTCGCCTTCTTTGTTTTTTCGTCCAAAATGGGTGGGGCATTGAGATAAAATTTCAACCACTGAAAAACCTTTGTGAAGTATGGCCTTTCGGATGAGATTGCTAATTTCATTTACGTGATAGGCGCTTGTCCTGGCCACGAACGTCGCCCCCGCAGCCTTGGCCAATTCCACCGTATCAAAGGCGTTGTCGATGTTGGTGTAAGGCGCTGTGGTCGCTGTAATACCACAACCCGACAACGGCGAAAATTGCCCTCCCGTCATGCCATAGATGCGGTTGTTCATGATAACGGCCGTCATATCTATATTCCGGCGGGCCGCATGGATAAAATGATTGCCACCGATGGCCAACGCATCGCCATCTCCCATGGGAACAATGACGTTGAGTTCAGGACGGCTCAATTTCACACCGGTGGCAAATGCCAAGGCACGCCCGTGAATGGTGTGAAGGGTATGGAAATCTACATATCCGGCTATGCGCGCCGAACAGCCTATCCCGGTCACCATCACAATCTCATTTTTGCTCAGGCCTAACTTGTCGATAGCTCTCAGCATGCCGTTGAGTATAATCCCGTGACCACAGCCCGGACACCACAAATGCGGGAAGAACCGCTCTCTGATATAATCTTTGACTGCCATGGATTAAACTCCCTTGCCCTGAATCAATCTCAGGATATTCAAAATATCGGAAGGGGTAATAAAAACGCCGTCGATGCGGTTGGCTAAAAACACCTTTTGGGGTTCATCCACCGCCATTTTTACCGCCTGAAGTACCTGCCCCATATTCATTTCTACCACGATTACCGAACGCGCCCCGGCACATTTTTCCCTGACAATGTCGGACGGAAAGGGCCATAGGGTTTGGAGTTCGAGAAGCCCCAATCGTTCTCCCCTTTGTTGGCGGTTTTTGACGACATGCAGCGCTGAACGGACTGCACACCCGAAAGAAATAAAGATGACATCCGCGTCCTCCAAATGGTACTCCTTGAACCGGGCAATTTGACCGGCCCTGTTTTCCAGTTTATCCATCAAATGGCGTATCAGCCCGTGCACCACCCGGGGTTCGGAGGACGGAAAGCCCCACATATCATGATAAAGACCGGTTACATTATAACGGTGAACACCGCCGAAATCTGACATGGGCAGCCGTCCATCTTCGCGTGGAAGGTAGGGATGGTAATCCACGCCTTCTGTGACCGACGTCCTTAATCTTTCAACCAGCGGGATTTCTCCCTTTTCAGGCACGATAAGCCGCTCTCGCATATGTGCTACCAATTCATCCAGCAGCAAAATCACCGGCGTTCGATAGGTCTCGGCCAGGTTGAAGGCATTAACCGTTATTTCAAAGAGATCCTGGTGGTTAGAAGCTGTCATGGCGATTATGGAATGATCCCCATGAGTCCCCCAACGCGCCTGATTCACGTCGGCCTGGCTGCCATGGGTGGGGATACCGGTGGATGGCCCACCGCGTTGCACATCTACAATAACGCAGGGTATCTCCGTCATTACCGCATAGCCTAAAGCTTCCTGCATAAGGGAAAAACCGGGTCCGCTGGTGGCGGTCATTACCTTGTGACCCGTCAAAGACGCACCGATAATGGCACACAGGGAAGCGATTTCGTCTTCCATCTGGATAAATTTACCGCCAATTTGCGGAAGCCTTCGGGCCAAATGTTCGGCAATTTCAGTAGACGGAGTTATCGGATACCCGGCGTAAAAATCGAGCCCGGCATAGATTGCGGCCTCAACGCAAACCTCGTTTCCTTGTATGAATTTGATGTTTTTGCTCATCCCGAAATCCTAGTATTTCTGTTTTTCCCAAATTCTTACCATTGGGTTCCATGTTGCGTGCGCAGCGCCTATTCCGTCTCTATTTCTATTGCCAAATCCGGACAGCGCAGCTGGCATAGCCGGCAGCAGATACAGTCTTCCGGTCGCTCCGCAACGACCTTGTCCGATGCATCCAGGGCCAGAACATTTTTCGGGCAAAACTCCACACATATACCACATCCCTTGCACCAGGATCTATTGATAAGATGCTGCTTTAACTTTGGTTTGGCCATATACAATTACCTTATAAACCATCCCTACCTGAAATAATTATCGAGGAGTCAACGACAGCCCACTGCATATTGGCATCAAAAACGTTTGTCAAGCAAAACAGATCCGAAACGTAATTGAAACCATTGCTGGTAGATAATCCTATCATACCATAAACATACAAATCAGTCTTGTGAAGCCGACCATCTGGGAGGCACCGATAACATACAGCCTGGAGAGCACCTAACCCATGGAGATAGCTATTGCCTCATTAAAATATAAGTGTTAATACAATAGCTTGCATGAAAAATTAAGAATTAATTTGATGATGGGCTCAATTTACAGTAAGTATAATAGCCGGATGACACTTTCCAGATTTTGATATGAGCACACCTGGTGTAAAAAAATTACTGCTCGCGACGACAGCTGTCCTGATTGTTTTGCTATCCATCTTTTTCTTAGCGTGGATAGATCTTGTCTCATATGCAGACAAACCCAGGCCTGGCGTTACGGTTCAAAAGACATTTATCGTGGCCCGGGGACAGAATTTCATGGTAACAGCTGACGGGCTGTATCAATTCGGCCTCATTA
>CAMYNZ010000033.1 GCA_947259865.1 uncultured Desulfobacterales bacterium
GGTGCCGTGCAGGTGGCCCGCCACCTCGTCGAGCTGGGCTACCGCACGCTGTGCGTCGCGACCGTGGTCGAGGCGCGCGCGCTGGTTGACGCGGGCGTCGAGGCGGTTTATCTGATCCTGTCCGCAACGCTGCCCGAGCACAGCGAACCGCTGGCTGCGCATCCCAAT
The DNA here is from genome assembly GCA_947259865.1 of uncultured Desulfobacterales bacterium. The sequence goes on from CAMYNZ010000033.1 coordinate 169, forward strand.
TTTGAACCTGTGGTGTGCACGCGAGACATGCTCGATGCACTTGCGGCGGCCGGTATCGCGGCGGGCCGTCCGATTCCATTGCACGTGAAAGTAGATACCGGCATGGGGCGTATCGGTATTCAGCCCGATGAATTGCGCGGCTTTCTCGATCATGCACGGAGACTTCCGCAATTGCGTGTACGCGGCATCATGAGCCACTTTCCGCGTGCAGACGAAGCAGACAAAACTTACTCACACGAGCAGCTTGAGCGATTCCGCCGCCTGGTCAACGACATCCGCACTGAAGGCGTTGACGTCTATCACATGGCTAACAGCGCCGCGCTGCTGGACGTGCCAGATTCAGGTTTCGATGCCGTACGCCCCGGCATCGCTATGTATGGGTTGCGTCCATCTGCTGATATGGTCAATCCGCGCGTGAGCGAGCTGCAACCCGTGCTCGAGTGGAAGACCCAAATCACCTTTCTCAAGGAAGTCCCGCTGGGTTACGCGGACGGCTTCAGCCGTCGACTGTCGAACCGGGCGGAGTTAATTGTGCAAGGCGTGCGGTGTCCGCAGGTTGGCCGTATCACGATGGACATGAGTCTGATTGATGTCAGCGCCCTGCGCGGGCGCGTAACACTCGGGGACGAGGTGGTCATCATCGGTCAACAGGGCGAAACACAGATAACCGCCGATGAGCTGGCGGCGAAACTCGACACTATCAACTACGAAATCGTGACCCGCATAGGTCCACGTGTACCCCGGATCGTTATCGCGAACGGAGACGAAAGTGACTGACTGTCACACGCAACGTCACAGGAGTAGCAGGCAATGAAAATCGGCGTGCTGAAAGAAATAAAAATCAGGCAGTCCAACCGTTTCTATTATTGGAAGGTCAAGCGTTTTCCGATTCCCCGTAAGGAAATTGAACAAAACAGCGCCAACATGCACCTGATACCTTCAACCCGGGAGATTGGGAAAATTATAAAAAATGTTCGCACGGGCCACGTGGTTGCATTGGAAGGCTATCTGGTAAAAGTCGATTCTCAAGACGGCTGGTGGTGGAAGAGCTCCTTGACGCGCAATGATACCGGTAATGGCGCCTGTGAGGTGGTTTGGGTCAATGAAGTCGAAATTAAATAAAAACGAACAATGGGTTTGATTATCTTTGCGGTCTCATCCCAATATCATATATTTCAAAATTGGTAGGTTCCTCCAGAAAACTTTCCAATTGCCGCTCATTTGCCTCTCTTTCATCACTTTCCTGCCACCTGATCCAATCTTCAATTGTCTGCCATGTGGAAATCACGGTCACACTTCTGGAATCATAGTGGTTTGTCAGGGTTTCGCCTGAAATATATCCCGGCTGATTCATTGCATTGTGACGGAATTTGAGGAGCAGTGCGAAAGCCTCTGCTGTCTGGCCTTCTTTAAAATGTCTTTTGATAAGTACCTTAACGGCCATGATAAACTCCTTATCTGTTTTTTCTCTGCCGCAATGATCATTTCCGGACGGCAAATTGAATATTACCAAGACTTGTAAAGGTGACATCCACGACATCACCCGGTCCAACAAAACAAAATTCGGTTAAGGAACCGGTTAGGATAACCTCCCCTTTTCTGATTTCTCTGCCTAACTGCGATAGCTTGTTTGCCAACCATGTTACAACATTGACGGGATCGCCGAGGGCCTCAACCCCGCAGGCACTGGCAAGCAGGGCACCGTTTTTTCTCAGAATCACCCCTTCCTTGGTGAGATCAAACCCGATTATAGATTTCATAGAGGATCCGAGCACAATGCCCGCATGCAGAGAGTTGTCGGCAACAGCCTCGGTAAGGGATGGCCTCCAATCTTTTATACGACAATCAACAAGCTCCACAGCCCCCATTACCCCGGCAGTTGCGGTAATCGTATCCGATTTTGTGATACCGGGTCCGCGGAGATTTTTTCCCATAATAAAAGCTATCTCTCCTTCCACCGCCAGCTTGCAAAAATCCGACGCCTTTACGTCTTTCAGCAGCGGATAGTATGAGCCAGATGTCATACAGCCTAAAATTGGTTCGGTAATCTTTAACTGATTCATTATCGACAGACTGGTGGCACCCACCTTCCAACCGACAATCTGCTCCCCTTTTTGGAGCCGGTCCTCAACCAGCATGGCCTGTATGTCATAGGCCTCCTCGGTGGAGACCTCACCGACCGTCGCGTCCAGGCTGTCTATCGGCCGGGCTTTATCTCTTGCTCCCAGCAAACGTTTAAACCATTTTTGTTTGATGGTGTCGTTGGGTTCCAAAACAACCTCCCGTGAATCAATCAGAAACAATCACAGCTCTGAAATGTGTATGCTACCGATTTTTGTTGATCGTTTGTTGAAAATAAGGGGTATGTGGTTATTTTAATTTGTCAATGGGCTTCATTAAAATTCAAGTCGTTTCGGCTGAAAATATTTTTGCAAGGCCCATATTTGCCCCGTTAATGAAAAAGTAGGGAATTACAATTTCAAACATAGCGTGGAATATACTTAAACGCTGACCCCAGAGGATCAATGTCTATTCCGGCAAATGTGGTGATCAAAAATGCTCAGAAGATGCTGCCGTATATGCGGAGAAGAATTTATTGTACCTCCCAAGCAGGCAACCCGTGCCTACTGTGATCGCAGTTCCTGTAAGCAGGAACGAAAACGCATCGCTTTAGTAAAAGAGAAGCGAAAATATCAGTGCGTTCAAAAGGGAATCCGAAAAATCAAGTCCAAAGAAAAACCGGATCACGGTCGCAAATGCCGTCGTTGTGGGTGCAACTGCTATCCGAATTATTTTTTTTGTGCCGAATGTCATCACTATGTAAGCAAGAGCGATTGGCGGTCTAAAAAGGATGATGAAGTATCGATGTCTTGATCCGGCCGAACCAAAAAACAGCGCGATGCGGCATGATAATGACTCCCCTTAACTGTCTTTATCTAATAAATCCGCACCGAAGCTGAAAAGACCATCCGAAACCATAAGGGCCGGACTGCCGCGCCAGGGTTGATCCATGGCCAACTCCTTTTCAGCTTCCCCGATATTCAACACCTCGTCCAATTGACCCTTGCGCCAATCCTCCTCCAGTCTGACAGCGTCCTGCCAGAGGTTGCTGGCGTAGCGCTTGAGTTCAGTCAAATGCGCCATGGTCAATAATCTGGGTCTGAGAGTGACCATAATCGGGCCCAAAAGATAGGTAAAGCCCATTTCAAGGGCCATTCGATTGACTTCATCCTGGATTTGCATAAATCCATCAAAGCCCAGATCTAAAAGAGCCCGGTTTATTTTGGCAACGGCCTCGCCGGGCCGCATGTCACTTTTTAGGATCGCAAGCGGCTGAACTCCTCCGCCTGAGCCTACATTCGTGGGTACACTGCCAAACCGCGCCAGAAAACCCTGAAGCCCGTCATCGGTAATAAAACAGCGAAAATCAGTCTGCCATTCTTTAAGGAAAAGAGACCCCTCTTCCTTTAGCGGCCACATGCTTTTTTCCGACCACAGCCCCAGGGGTACCAGTTGCTGGACGATATAGTCTCCTGTGTCCAGGGCACTGCGGATGTATTTTTCACGGTCTTTTTTCAGGTATCCTACAAAGATGCCGTGACCCGAATAGCCATGGGCCGGTTTAAGCACCAGATCTTCCCAGTGTTCGGTCGCCCAGGCCACCAGATCATTGATCGGCTCTCCTTTTGGGCCGGTCGTACGGCGGGGATAGAATTGTCGGGTCCAGGGCGTATGGGTTATGGTATCTTCGCTGAGCCGGGTGCGATATGTATCGGTCAATAATTCAAACATCCCCTTGGCCCCCAGAGGTTCCATGCCACGGGGATTGACTAAAATGCGTTGTTTAATCGCTTCTTTGATGGGATTGATGTCTTCCTGCCGGGCGATCTTGAACAGGACATTCATATTAAAATCCATAAAAATAACCGTGGCCTCCTCTCCATTGCAACACACCTTTCCGTTTTTTATCGAAAGATGACCGGGGCCGGCCAGAGACGCCTTTACGCCATCCAGGGTGTTCAGGTAATCGACAAAATTTTTGTTCTCCAAGACAACCTCAAGAGTTTCGGACTCCGCCAGGAGCACCGCGTGTACCGGGTTTCTGCCATGGGTATGTTCGTGGGCCCTCAATAACATGCGCGCAAAACCGGGCACAGCATTGATCCGGGGGTGGTCAAAATCCACATCAACATTGACCTCCACGTTATCCAGGATCAAGTTCCAGGCGTTTTTGCCCAAAATCTGTGCAATGCGTTGATATTCCCAGCCTCCGGGACTGCCCATGTTCCATTCGCCATGATAGCCTTTAACCGTTTTCATTCGGAATTCTCCCTTGAATATGCGGGGGATATAGTGATTGACAACAAGGATCTTATCTTACCGGCCCCATCACCTTTTCAGTGATATGATTGGGCACGGGTGGGCGATTTTATTGACGCCCTACCAACACAATTGTTTGGGTAAAGAACCGCAGTTAACCGCGTTTCAGGTATTCACGAATCAACAAAGCTGCAGTGCTTCCTTCGCCTGCAGCACTGACCACCTGTTTGGTACTGGCATCCCGCACATCACCAGCCGCAAAAATTCCCGGTACGCTGGTTTCCAATAAATAGGGATCACGACCTTCGAAGCCCTGCGGTCTCTCAACGCTATGAAGCAGCGTGTGGCCGGTAACAATGAATCCCCAGCGGTCACGTTTGATGCTACTGCCTTCAAGAAAACCCGTATTGGGGTCCAAGCCGATGAAAATAAAAGCACCGTCTATCAGGAGTTCCTCCTGAACATCGGATTGATTGTTGCGGATGATAAGTGTGGTCAGCCTGGATTTTTTCCCAATAAATTCTTTGACCTCAGTATGCCAGCGAACGTCTATTTCAGGATGGCGCAGAACTTTTTCCTGAATGATTTGGGTAGCTTTAAACTGTCCGCTGCGGACCAAAATAGTTACATGTTGGGCAAACTTTGTCAGCAGCAAACTTTCCTCCGTGGCGCTGTTGCCCCCGCCAATAACCGCCACCTGCTTGCCTTTGTAAAAGGGCCCGTCACAGGTGGCACAAAAATGAACGCCGGCACCCAGGTAATCTGTCTCACCGGGAACGTTCAGGCGTTTATAACGGCTACCGGTTGCAATCAACAGGGCACTGCAACTGTAGTGACTTCCGTCATTTGTTGTGAGGCAGTGATAATTTCCGTTTTGGCGAACGGAAACGGCTTCCTGAGCCTGAAGCAATTCGACGCCGAAACGTTCGGCTTGTTGACGCAACCGTTGCGAAAATTCAATCCCGGCGACACCATCCGGAAAGCCCGGCATGTTATCGAGTTTTTCCGTACCGGCCGCCTGCCCACCGAATGCGGCGCGTTCGATGACGAGCGTATCGATCGCTTCCCTGGCGGTGTATAGTGCCGCCGTCAAACCCGCCGGACCGCCCCCGAGCACGATTAAATCGTAGTGGCTGCGGCTGGCTTTTGTTTTCAGTCCAAGTTTGGCTGCCAACTCGGCATTCGTTGGTTCTACCAGAAATGAATCATCATCAAAAACGATAGTGGGAATAATGCGCTTGCCCGCGTTCTTTTTAATAACGAGCTGCTCAGCTGCCTGATCTTCATCGATATCTATCCAATCATAGGGGATCTGATGTTCCCCCAAAAATTGCTTGCTCCTTCGGCAATCCGGGCACCAATATGTGCCATACACGGTTATTTGAGCTTTTGACATGTGAGATATCCTTTGCCGGCGCAGTATAATGGCGATATCGGGGTAAAACGACCGGCCAATAAAACCCGATTTCTCTTGTTAGCTTAGCGCTAAAAGCTGCTTTCTTTCGCCGTCGATTTCGATGGTGGTTTTCGAATAGGTTAGTTTTCTTATGATCTTGCCGTCCCGGAAATGAAGAACGTCAACGCCACGCCTCGTTTCCGCTCTGCCCTCGTAACCTTTTTCCAGGGACAGCCAGTCGAGCTGCCAGCGGTAAAGTGCCTTTTGCTGGTCTGCATCGATAAAGGTTTCTTCTTCGGTGAATCGAAAATCTCCATGATTCTTAAACCACGGCGCCCATGCCTCGCGTAGATTTTCCTTTCCTTTGGCCCGGCCGCCGGTCCAGTTTTCAAACAAAACATCGTCATGGAACAGTTCCATAACGCCATCCAGGTCATGGTTGTCCCAGGCCAGATTCCATTTTGTCAGCGCTTTTATGATGTCATCTTTTGATAGCATCTTGCAGATCTCCTTTTATAAAGTTGATGGCTTTTACGAAATTTTCAAGTAGTGTCTCTTCGGATCGTCTTTGCATATCCTGATAAAACGGGCGATCCATTTTTGCCTCTCTTCCCGGTCGATGCCATATTAATGGCTTATGATCTATGTGATTCTTGCATAGCCTTACACTTCTAATCATTGTATTTCAGTAACACACGGCCCCATCGAGGTCAACTTGGACAAACGAATCCCTTTCAGCGTCAAAAAGTATAAATTTCTGAGGTGGGTTTATTAATTCTTTACAGGCTTATCCCTAAATTGTTAGTATTGTTTATCACTCACACGCAGTAGAAGTGGTTTTGAAACCACTTCATGGGAGCAAATGTAAATGTCCGACAAATCGCCAGTCGATGGGCAGAAAAACAATGAGGACAGTCAACTTACCGACGTTGATTTTGAATTGCTGATGGAGTTCCAGCGGCAGGTGATTAAAAAATACGGATCCGGGAGAGTTTCCTGGTTTTTGTCAGCCATCGGCGATCTGGCGAAGTTAAAGGGCGTAACATCAAATAAAGCCATGACATCGGCTTTGAAAGATTTTGACCGATTTATCAAAGATGTTAAAAAAAATTGGGGGTCGATTCCACCGCCAGATGATCAGGATAATGATTCAGAGACTGATTTTCTGGGTGATATCGATGATGTTGACGGACAGGGCAAATAAAAAAAAGTGTTTGTTATTTAAAAACATAACCTCCATAAATAATACTTTTCCAACAATCAAAAAACCCCGCCTCCTCATTTGAGAAGCAGGGCATTAAATCTTCGTTCAAAGCTACCTTGTTGCCGGGGGCACATATTTTTTTATTCATAAATCACAGCATTAACATTTACCCCCAAAGACATAACGCCGGCCAGGTCTTGACTACCAGAGAACACGTCCGATTGCATCCTCAATCGCCTTCTGAAACTCGTCTGAAATATCGATCTCGATCTTTGCCCCCGGAATGCCGGCGTTATCAGAGGCCTGTTTGGCATCAGCCAGCACCTGGCGGATTTCATCTTCTGTTATCTCATCAGGCTCTTTAAGCGTCTGTTTGCCGTCTGCATTGATTTCGGTAAGCGGTTCGGAGACTTCGTGCGCTTCCTCCCAGCTAATTGTTCCGCTCGACAGACCCTGGGCGAAACGGTTTAGAGTTAAACTGGCTTCGATTTTTTCTTCATCGCTCAAGTTTGAAGGTATGACGTAACTGGCCTCAAACTGGATCATCATCCCGATTGAAAGCGCCGGACAATTCGGAATAGCCTCTAAGATCAAACCGAGTTCTTCGAGGGTGATATCATCGTTCTGGAAGTCTTCCTTTAATTGATGCAGGATGCCGATAATTTCAGATTTTTCTTCGTCAGGCAATGCCGATTCTTGAATCACCAGAGCCATTGCGACGGTAACCCCTTCGGCGGCCCAGTGCTTAAAATTTGAGGCGATGTAAATGCCGGCACCTATGAGAATGGCCACTGTGACTATTATGGCAATCAGGCAACCGCTGGCAAGGCCCTCGCGGCCCTTGAACAAACCCCATTGGGATTGATTCAATTTCAAATTCTTTTGATATTTCAGCATACCTTTTGTCCTTTCGGTCCGGGCTTTAGGCCTGGCGGCGATATTACAAAATCGGGGGTCAACGGCCATCATAAGCGCAATGACCCTTAGCGTATTTTTTGTTTAATTAAAAGTTTTGTGGTCCTCAACGTTATCATCCGACAACGGCACCACATCTCGACATTTTTGCTCGAGCTGGTGGGTGATGCGTGATATCAGTTCCGGCGACACAAACCGGGGGGAAATATGTTCAAAAAGTGATGGAAATTGTTTAGGATTAACCACCGGCATCCCGTTTGCAGAGGTGCGCTTCACATACCATCCGGGCAGGGCCACCACCGGCCTGACTGCCACCTTTTCACCGACAGCACTGCCTATCCAGTTTGTAAGCCATGCGGCCTGTCGCTTGGCCTGCTCAATCGTCTCCAGGTCCACTCCCTGTGGAAAAAGCAGCAATCGGCCATTGTAGGTGACGGTGGCGTTTCCTCTGGCTTTAGGGCTGGTCGGTTTTGACCGGGCTTTGGTTTCGACCGCAAATACGCCCGATTCCCCAACAATGATATGGTCAATGTTGAATTTGTCTGCCGGAAAGTCATGGTAGACATAATAGCCTTTCAGCATGAGCTGGTTTAACTCCTGGCCGACCGCTACTTCGCCGTCATAGCCGAGTCGCGTAATTTTGCGTTCATTCAATAATTTTATGATCTTGGTCAAAAATAATACGATAAATATAAACCCGATGATTGCAGATATGTAAACATCGAATAAATTGAGGTCCTTACCTTTGTAATATGAAAATGATATGGTCAGGCTGGTGATGAAAAGGGGTATGAATAATACGGAAAAGAGGTAGACATTGATTTCAGTATTAATGTTATCCAGCTTGCGGATGAGCGACTGCCCTGGAGTGCGTAACAGATTTTGGGTAAACGCTGAGCGTGGCTTTTTTGAGCGCTTTAATTTGCGGTAAAAATGCAATATCCCCGTTAATATTAAAAAAATGACAAAAAATAATATGCCCGGGAAGTAAACAATTAGTCTTTCCAATTTGATTTCCTTTTAAATTGCATAAAAAGAGACCACTATTTTATCATTTTTGTCAGTTCTATTCAATACCGGTAGGAAATACCTGGGGAATAGAGGGCCGGTTAAACTTTTAGCCGAACGGACGGTAAGTAATAGCGGGGCGCTAAGGTTGTGCCAAAAACTAAAAAAAAATCAACCAAAGATTTGATCCGCCAGAGATCTGTGGCGGATCGAACCGCTGCAAGACTGTTTAAATTTAATCCGAATTGATTTCCGGGCGATTTTTCACATCCGAGTCCAATGAAAATTTTTGTTATCGGTTCCGATGACGAAACTTTTACCGTTCGATTGGCGCCCCAACCAGATTGCCCCACTCCGTCCAGGAACCATCGTAATTTTTTACGGCTGGGTAACCGAGCAGATATTTTAACACAAACCAGGTATGGCTCGAGCGCTCTCCAATCCGGCAGTAGGCAATAACCTCCTTGCCGGGGGTTACCCCTTCGCCGGTGTAAAGCGCTTTTAATTCGTCGTAACTTTTGAATGTCCCGTCTTCATTGCAAGCCCTTTGCCAGCCAATATTTTTGGCCGTCGGAATGTGCCCACCGCGCTGGCAAGTTTCAGGCAGGCCCGGTGGTGCCAGAATTTTACCGGTGAATTCGTCATTTGAGCGCACATCTACCAGAACGATATCATCCGCTTTATATGCAACTTGCACATGGCTGAGAAATGCCCGGTTGGATGCATCGGGGTCAGGCGCACTGTAAGATACAGGCTTTACCGCCGGCACCTCCGTGCTCAATTCACGTCCCTCCGCTATCCATTTTTTTCGTCCACCATCCATGATGCGAACGTCCGGGTGGCGATACAACTTCAATTGCCAAAAAGCCCAGGCTGCAAACCAATTGTCATTATCACCATAAATTATGACGGTGGTCTGGTTTGAAATACCACTATTGCCCAGCAGTTTTTCAAGATCTGACTTTTTGATAATGTCGCGTTGGATCGGATCACACAACTGGGATTGCCAGTTCCATCCTACAGCGCCGGGGATGTGGCCTTCCTGATACGCTTTGGCATCAACGTCAACTTCAACCACAGCAATATCGGGATCGCCCCGATGGGTATTTACCCATTCGGTTGATACGAGTACTTTTTGATTTGCATAGTCTGACATGCGATAATCCTCCGATTTGTAAGTTTCCGATTGTAATTCAAGAAAGGTTGCAAAACTCAATTTTTTTTAAGCTTTAACCTAAAATATAACATCTCTTTTTAAACAATCCAGTTTTGCAGTTGGTTGAGAATTCTGAAAGGTGGGGTAATGTCGGAAGCCTTGCCGGAATCCCTAATCGGGACGGAGTGTGGCTTTTCTAAAAATTTTGGGGTGCTGTCACCTCTGTAGGCAAATAAAGCTGTTGATAAAAAACTTGCCGCAACCGACGACAAGGATATGAGGGTACGGGTCAAAAAAGTATCGAAACTTTTTATGACGTTGTTATTATAAGTGGCCTATTTAAATAGCACGTCGGGCAACCAAAGCGCAAGTTGGGGAAAGAAGAGCAGAAGCGCGAGACCGATACACTGCAGGATCATAAACTCCATCATTCCCCGATAAATCTGGGTCAGATCCCAATCGGGAGCGACCCCTTTGAGATAGTATGCGGCCATGGCTACCGGGGGGGAGAGAAAGGCTGTCTGCAAATTTACGGCTACCAATGTTGCGAACCACACCAGATTGAATCCCAGTTTTTGGACCACGGGGTAAAATATGGGAACGAAGATCAGGACGATGGCCGGCCATTCAAGCGGCCAGCCCAGAATAAAGATTACCACCATCAAGATCACAACCATGGCCAGCGGGGGAACAGTCATCGACAGCATGGTGTCTGTGATCAAAGTGGCTGTCCCCAACCGGGCAAATACCGAGCCATAGATGTTGGAGGCTACCGCCAGAAACAGGATCATACTGGAGGTCTGGAGGGTCTTGAGGCCTGCAGCTTTCAAAGTCGTCCAGTTCAATCTTCCATACAAAGCCGTCAGTAAAATAGACCCGGTAGCCGCCATGGCAGCACCTTCGGTCGGTGTCGCCATCCCGGTGATGATGCTTCCCAGAGAAGCGAAGATAATGGCTCCCAGGGGAACGATGCCCGAGAAAAATTCTCTAATGATCTCGAGGTATGATGTCGGCCGCTGCTCGGGAGGCAGTCGCGGTCCCAACTTGGGGTTGATATAACATCTGATCAGTGTATAACCGATAAAAAGACTCGAGAGGACGAGACCCGGAATAATCGCCGCTATGAAGAGCCGGACCACCGAGACACCCAGCACCGGCCCCAGGATCACCAGCATCACGCTGGGCGGGATCAGGATCCCCAGACATCCGCCGGCAGTGATTACGCCGGCCGAGAGCGCCACGTTATAACGGCTTTTCATCATGGCCGGAGCGGCCAGCAGCCCGATTACAGTCACAGAAGCGCCAATAATGCCGGTGGCCGTGGCAAACACGGTGGCGGTCAGGAGGACCCCGAGGTACAGCGAGCCCCGAACGCGAGCAAATATGAACTGGAATGCCTTGAAAAGCCGTTCCATCAGACCGGCCTGTTCGAGCATGTGCCCCATTAAGACAAACAGCGGTACGGCTGCCAGGGTCTCTTCCTTCATCAACCCCAGGGTTTGAAAATACATGAGGTAAAAGACATTCTTGCCGAAACCGATATAACCGAAAACAAAGCTAAGGATGAGCAGGGTAAAAGCGATGGGGAATCCCACAAAAATACCGGTAAGCAGTGCTCCAAGCAGGACCAGGCCGAGTATTTCCGGATTCATAACCACCTCCCGCGAATACCTGCATACAAGCTTTTTAACAATTCAGAGACCCCTTGAAGCATGAGCATGGCGGCTGCAACCGGAATGACCGTTTTGAACGGATACAGGGGAGGACGCCAGGGGCTGACGACACTTTCCTCCAGTATATCCCAGGAGTGGAGTGCTTCTATGCCGCCGAACCAGAAAAATAGGATCATACCCGGGAAGAAAAAGAAAATGTAGAGGACGGCGTCAATCCGACCCTGCCACCGGACGGAAAACTTTTCATAAAATATGTCGGTGCGGATGTGCCCCCCCTTGTAAAGACAGTAAGCCGCCCCCAGCATGAAATGGCTGCCGTAAAGCATGTAGGACGTGTCATAGGCCCATTTGGTGGGAGCGTCGAACACATAGCGCGCAATGACCTCGTAGGTCGACCCGCCGATCAGGGGAAATATCATCAGCATGAATATCATACCTGACAATTTCCCGACGTAGGTATCAATCAAGCGTATGATGGTTGCCAGCGCCTTGGGAGGGGGCTCTCCTTGGGGTTCTTCTTCCTTTTTGGGAATAAAATCCTCATCAATCAATTCATCCATTGCTCAGCACCAAACCTCATCAGAATCAGTCTAAAACAGAGGGGTTAGCACTTCGACCAACCCCTCTTGCGAACTGGTATTTTAATGACCGACCCTTCTATTGTTTACCCCAGTAGTACTCGGCAGCGAACGAGTAAGGCGGAAACATAAAACTACGCGCGGGGACCAGAACGCCGGCGAACGCCCGCTGGGATTCCAACGTTTTCTTGAAGAAGGGATTTTTGGCAGATTCTTCTGCCGCGATCTTATCCCAGGACTTCAGGAAGGTGATCAGAATATCCTCGGGAGTCTTGTTTATGGTGACGCCATGCTTCTCGCGCAGCGTTTTGAGGGCTTCTGCGTTATACTTATTGAACTTTGCCTGCCAGCGTATGAAGGTGTAGATGCAGGCCGCTTCTACAATTGCCTGGAGATCCTCTGGAAGCTTGTTCCAGACATCCTGATTGACAATCAACTCTGCGACGGTAGTGCTCTCGTGCATTCCGGGCAGGTAATAGTTCTTCCAAACTTCATGTAAGCCCATCTTCATATCCTCACCGGGGGTGACCCACTCCGCGGCGTCGATGACGCCTCGCTCACCCGCGGGAAGGATCTCTGCACCGGGTAAGTTTACCACGCTCGCGCCGGCCTTCGAAAAAACCTCGCCGGCCATTCCACCCACGCGGTACTTCACGCCCTTGAAATCATTCCAGTTCCTGATGGGTTTTTTGAACCAGCCCAGCGACTGGGGTCCGGCAAACATGATGGGGTAGGGAACCACTTTCAGTCCTAACTCTTTCTGATAAAACTCATTATAAAGCTCGAGCCCGCCGCCTTCAAACATCCACCCGAGATAATCGGTAAAGTCCATCCCGAAAGTGCCCCCGGGACCGCCTGTGAACAGGACCGCGGCTTTGGACTTCCCGGCCCAGTAAGAGGCCCAGGCATGGCCACCGTCGATAACGCCTCTCGAAACGGCATCCAGAACTTCGAAGGCAGGCACGATGGCTCCACCCGGCAGGGTTTCAATCTCAAGTCTGCCGCCGGACATCTTTTTCACCTGCTCGGCGAACATCAGGAAATTTTCATATAAAGTTGACCCCGCCGGCCAGGTGGCCTGGAATTTCAGCTTGAACTTGTCCTTGGCCAGACCCGCCTGGGGCTGCAAGACAAGCACCAAAGCCACTGCCAGTACGACAAAGGTGATCCATAATTTAACCGAAAAGTTGTTCTTCATTTGCGCTCCTCCTTTGGTAGTAGAAGTATTACTATGATATGACACTTGTGCTGTGATTCGACAGCACAACGCAATCCTCTAAGGTCCTCTTTATTTATGATTGATGTAAGTGGATTTATTGGTAATTTTTTTAGGGTTGCGCCTGACCCGAGGCACAAATACAAAAGCCTCCGGAGAGATTTAAAATCCCATGGAGGCTCTATTAGCTGCACATCATGCAAGTCCGTTTCATTGTGCACCGCATGCGGTTAAAGGTACTTCATTGTGCCAGCTTCCGAGTAATCAGAATTGTCAACCGTTGTCAAGTTAAATCTTTCGCTTATCTAGATATATGAATTGCTAAAAACCGGCTTTCCGCATGAACTAAGAAGCATAAACCTCCGAATCACCAGAAAAATCGGTCATTTCCGGTAATTTTTATTAAAGCCTTGAACTTAAGTTGCATTGACACTGACTACTTTGCTTTAGTATAGGTGTGATTATTATTTTATAACCGCTAAAGGGAGAGTGATACATGAACATTTTATTCGAACCTGTGAAAATAAAAAACATGGCATTGCCAAACCGCTTTGTCCGATCAGCCACCTATGATGGATGCGCCCACAGCAACGGTCAGGTGTCCGACAAACAGCTAAAGCTCTATACCGATCTTGCGGCGGGCGGGATTGGGTTGATCGTGACGGGCATAACGTTTGTGCATTCTTCCGGTCAGAGTTTGCCGTTTCAGAACTCCATTGCCAGCCAAGATTTTATACCGGGCCTCAAAAAGTTAACCGCCGCGGTTCACCATCAGGGTGCAAAAATTGCCGTGCAATTGTTTCATGCCGGCAGGGAAAGAGCACGATTTATAAAAGGCGGAAACGAACAGGCGGTAGCCCCATCCTTTGTCCACGACGATGCTTACTTTCCCGAACAATACCGCTCCATGACCGAGGATGAAATATGGGATATCATTCAAACCTTTGGCGATGCAGCCCAGAGGGCCCGGGAGGCGAATTTTGACGCTGTCCAGGTTCATGGTGCCCATGCTTTTTTGTTCAGCCAATTTCTTTCTCCGTTTACCAATCACCGGGATGATCAGTGGGGAGGCTCTCTTGAAAATCGGCTACGCTTCCATCGCGAAGTCTACCGGGATATAAAAACCAAAGTCGGTGATGACTACCCCATACTGATAAAAATAGGGGTCCAGGATGGGTTTGCCGGCGGCCTTGAGCTCAGTGAGGGAAAAGTTGCAGCCCGACTGCTTGATCAATGTGGGTTTGATTCCCTGGAAATCAGTCAGGGATTGAGGGGGGAACCCTATGCCGAGACGGAATTTCGTACCAAAATCAACCGCCCGGACCAGGAGGCCTACTTTCGTCACTGGTGTAAAGAAATTAAAAACGAAGTGCGTGTCCCTGTAATGATGGTTGGTGGACTGAGAACTTTTGGGCTCATGGAAGAAATCGTTCAAAACGGGGAAGCGGAGTTTATCTCTTTATGCCGCCCCTTTATCAGGGAACCCGCTATCATCAATGACTGGATAGGCGGCAACCACCAGCGGGCAAAATGTATCTCCTGCAACAAATGTTTGGAAGCAATTAGAAAGGGAGAAGCGCTTCATTGCGTGCAGCAAAAAATTGAAGACAATCGTCACAAAGTCGGATCCTGATGATAATTGATAAAGTTTAAACTGCTAAACAGATATTCGGTTTGCATGCCCACATTCCAATTTTCATCCTTCCCGCAGATTTACTTCTTTAGGTGCTAAAACAATTTTAGTTAATTTATCCCAATCTGTGGCTGAAAAAAAAGTATTTGCATAAAATGTCTCAATGGCCTGAAATGCGGCTTTAGATTCACCCAGGCGACGTTCAAGAGTTGAGAGTTTAATGCGCTGCAATTCACCCGCTTCACGTATTTCAACGATATGCTTGCCCCGGTAGGCTCGTTTACCGACGTGTGATATCAATTGGGATAAGACGTTAATTGTAAAGCGATGGGTGCGGGTCGGTTGCGCGGACAGTATCTCACCACAGAGGTATTCGTAACACACCGGCGGGCGGCCTGTCGTTAAAACGCAGCCGGTTTCAGACAACCAACCGGTTTCATCACTGTAGGATAGCGCCGGCTGGTATGCTTCACGCAGCCTTGCTAAAAACAGGCTTTCCCGTGTTTCCCGGCAATAATCAATATTGCAGCAAACACCGCCACAGGTGCAACAGTTGGACCCGAATAAATTGCTGATGCTTTTTTGCACCCGGGTTTCAAAATCTGCGTATAACATGACAATGCGATCAAGTGGGTTCATATGATTTTTTCCAAAATAAATGGGAAAAAGGATCCAAGGATTCGAGAATTCAAGGATTCAAGTGTTTAGGATTTACGAATATTCCTACTTTCTGAGCTTTTTGTAAATTTCTGCAATTTCTGCTATATCCCTTCACTTGACCCCTTGGACCCCTGAC
>CAMYNZ010000034.1 GCA_947259865.1 uncultured Desulfobacterales bacterium
GAGGCCGCCCAGGAGTGTGGATATGCCACTTTTCAGGGTATCCGCAATTCGTGGGAATGGGAGCAGATTGTAGCCCCCATGATCGAAACCCAAGAAGATCAAATTTTGGGGTTTGCAGCCGTGGCGGTGGCCTTTGGTTGGGGTGATCTGGCCGTCAAAGAACTGGACCCGCGCAGGAAACTTGTCATCCAGGTGACGGATTCGTATGAAGCCCGGGGCTACCTGGGACATCGCCAGGAAGCATCCTCGGGTAAGTGTTACATGCTGCGCGGTGTTGCAGGGGCTTTCATGGACCTGCTTTACGGAGACGATTATCCGGACGGCTGTTTTCATTTTTCAGCTGAAGAACCACTTTGCAGAGCCAAAGGAGATCCATACTGTGAATTCATTGTTAGAAAATCATCTGCTAAAGCTAAGACCCAAAGATAAAAGTGCCCCCAAGCACATACCCTGCTGGGAATATTTATCATGTGCCAAGGTTCTTTGTCCAGCTCACAGGCATCGAAAATCAGAGTGCTGGTTGATTCCAAAAACGCATTGCACGAGTTACATACAAGACGATTTTTCTCAAAAGCTTTCATCGTGCCTGTCTTGCAAGTACTTTAAGGAACAGGGAAAGCTGCATCCCAGTGGCTTGAATTTCTTTATTTCCGATCAAATTCAAAAATACAATATCAAAGTTCTGGAAGATCTTTACCAAAAAGAAGAAAGCTTCGTTGAGATTTTGAACCGTATTCCGGATGGACTCTTTACCACGGATCATGAATGGCGCATTACGTATTTCAATCCGGCCGCTGAGAAAATCACCGGTTTTTCCGCCTATGATGCCGTTGGTATGTACTGCAAGGATGTTTTCAAAAATTCAATTTGTGAATCCGACTGCGCGCTAAAACGCGCGGTGTCAGAAGGGAGGGATGTGCACAACCGGGAGTATGAGATACGGAATATTGAAGGTAAAAAAATTCCCATAATCTGTTCAACATCGGCCTTTTGCGATCCCTCAGGACGAATTACAGGCGGTTTGGAAATTTTCAAAGATATTACTGAACATAAGAGATTACAGAAAGAGATTGCCAAACGAGAGAGAAAATATCGCCGAATATTTGAAGGCAGTCATGACATGATTTATACCTCCAACTTGCCCGGCCAATTGCTGGACGTCAACAAAGCCGGCATCGAAATGCTGGGTTATAACAGCAAGGAAGAGGTATTGGGTATCGGCGCCGCAAGGCGCCTTTATAAAGATCCCGATGACAGAGAAAAATTCATAACCCTCATAAATAAAGAAGGCTATGTAAAAGATTATGAAGTTGATTTTAAAAAACGTGATGGCTCTCCCATCCATGTATTGATATCCAGTCGTCGATATGAGAATCCGAAAACCGGAGATGTTGAATTCGAAGGAATTATCAAGGATATTACTCATCGCAAGCACACCGAAGAAGATCTCAAGCAGCGCAACCGCGAACTTTCCATCCTAAACAGCATTGCGCTGGCTTTGAATCACAGTATGCCTCTGGACCAAATTCTGCTGGAAACACTCAAAAACGTGCTCAAAGTTCTGCGGCTCGAGCGGGGGACGATAATTCTGATAAACAAGAAAGCCAGGCAGGGCAAAATACAGGTGCGACATGGCCTTGAGGCTGCTGATCCTGAAGACAATGATCCTTTGTCGTTCAGGGATGAGTTGCTCTGGAAACACCTTCTCAAAGGTGAATCCGATCTGAAACCCGAGCCGACATTTCCTGTTTTTAAGGTCCGCTATCAAACCCAAAAAAAGAAACAGACACCCTGGTTATCCTGCTTTCTCATCACCTCTAAAGGGCAAGGAGTGGGGTTTTTTGGCCTCGAAATCCACCCATCCCGCACATTTAGTCGTCCTGAAATCCGTTTCATGGGTTCACTCGGCAACTTTTTAGGCGGCACCATTAAAAACGCCCAGATGATGGAAACGATCCGTCGGCACCGTCGTGAGCTAAGAAGATTGACAGAGAAGCTCTTTAACAGCCAGGAGGAGGAGCGGCGCCGTATTGCCCGTGAGCTTCACGATGAAACGGGTCAATCATTAACTGCCGTCAGGTTGGCTTTAGAGAGATTGGAAGAGAAAGTTGTTTCGGAAAACAACGGCCTGAAAGACGAAATAAGCGACATTCGTAAGATGATCAACCGGACCTCCGCAGAAATCAGGCGTCTCTCATATCATCTGCACCCGACACTTCTGATTGATTTGGGTCTTGAACCTGCGCTGGATCTTTATCTTAAAGAAATCCAAACCCACTCAGGGCTGGATATCGAGTTTAACATGGTGGGTTTTGATCAGCGTCTGAATGTTGATATTGAAACGGCTTTTTACCGCTTCAGTCAGGAAGCGCTCACCAATACGCTCAAGCACTCTGGCGCAGAAAATTTCCGCCTTTCAATTATCAAAAGCTATCCGAGGATAATTTTTTTAGCCGAAGATGACGGCATGGGTTTCGACTCCCAAATCATTGAAAACGACAAAAGAAGTCTGGGATTGCTGGGTATGCGGGAACGGGCCTCCCTTTTAGGGGGGTCCTTTCATCTCAAAAGCAAATTGGGTGACGGTACCCGTGTGCGGATTGAAATACCCTTAAACGAGACGCAAAGCAATGCATGATACTATCCGGATACTGTTGGCCGATGATCATACCATTGTTCGGCAGGGCCTGGCACGCTTGTTGAACGATCAATCCGATCTGAAGATCGTCGGCCAAGCTATCAATGGACGCGTTGCGGTCGATAAGGCATTGGAGCTGAAACCCGATGTGATTATCATGGATATAGCCATGCCTCAGATGAATGGAATCGAGGCTGCAAAAAGAATAAAAAAGAAATTGCCGAAAACCAAAATATTGATTCTATCGATGTATTCCCATGAACATTATATCCATGAACTTTTTGAAACCGGCGTATCCGGATACATTCTGAAAGATTCCAGTGGCCGGGATATAATCAAAGCCATTCATGCGGCTATGAACGACGAGACATTTCTGAGCCCCTCAATTTCCAAGGTACTGGTGGATGCGTATCGATCTCCTCGTAAAAAATCGTCCGGTGCGGAACGCTATAAGCAGTTGTCAGATAGGGAAAGAGAGGTTTTTCAGCTTATTGCTGAGGGTCACAGCACCCGGCAGATCGCCGAAATGTTGTGTGTCAGCGCCAGCACGGTGAAATCTCATCGGGCCAAAATTATGGAAAAACTGGCTATCGATACATCCGTCAAACTGGTCCATTTTGCCATCCAACTCGGTCTGGTAGATCCGGATCTATAGATCATATTAAATTAATATTCAGTGGGTTGTGGCTTTAATATTGAATTGTTACTTTATATATCTGAAAAATTATAAACTTCCCGATTCCTCCCCTATTGAGCGGCAACCAGAAACCACTCTATAAGCTATCTCAAAAATGCATTTTATCCGCCTTCGGCGGGCTAGCGTCCAATGGCTGTGTTGTCCCGCGGCTTGAAATGCTAATTAATCGCGGCAAGATGCCGCTCCCACTATTCATATTGGATAAAGTTTAGTAGACACCATGATGATCAAAAATTGGTGGGAGTGGCTTCCAGCCACGAGGTGTGCGGCGGACTCCGCTTTCAACCCACGGGACGCCTTGCCATTGAACGCGATCTACTATTATTGAGACAGCTTCTAGTCATTTCGCCATTTTTATAATCGCAAAATCATCTCGATTTATCAAAAAAATCAACTTTTGGACGATTTAAAAAGTACAATATTTCTGCAATAGGATATGGAATTCATTAAACGTTGAGGGGCTAAACCATTTCATCAGTCAAGTGTCCGGATTTCCGGTGGTTGTCATAAACATGTTCCGATTGTTGCTACAGATTTACCGCTCCGGCGGTTCGGGTTAGGCCCGGTATGTTTTCGGATAATTTTGACAATCACAATAAAACAAGGGAGGAGGTTAGGATGTTTCAATTAAGTACAGAGCAAAAGGTTTGTGAGGTTGGCGGTGTAAAGTTTGGCGGGCAGCCGGGGGAGCATTCCTGTGTGTGCTGTTCTTCCATCTTTCAAAAAGGAGACCGGGTATTTGAAGGCAAACGAAAAGAAGGTTTTGACGAAAAGCGCGCTGAGAAACTGTTGAATACTCAGGATAAATTGACAGAAACGACCGGTGTACCCGGAATGGCCGACATCGTTGCCAATACGGGCGAAGAATTTAAACGCTTCATTGACTTTGTCACCTCGGTCAGCAACATGCCCTTTTGCATCGACGCATGGGTGATGAAGCCCAAATTGGAAGGTGCCGCCTATTGTGCCGAAAAGGGATTGCTGGATCGAATGTTTTACAACAGCCTTACGGTCTGGGAGAAAGACCTGGAAACGGAAATTCGTGAAATATCTCAGATCGGTGTCAAGCATGTGCTGCTGGTGGCGTTTGACCAGGAAGATCAGATGCCCGGCGGTCGAATTACGGGTACTCAAAAACTACTGGACGCTATTGAGAAGGTGGGCGCCAAATTTGAGAGTATTTTTGTTGATACATCCGTTATGAACGGTCCGGCAACTGCCATGTGCGGCCTGGCGAATCGTCTCGTCAAGGAGAAATGGGGCTTCCCCGCGGCGAGCGCTCCCAGCAACGGCTCTTATATGGATTTACAGCGATTCAAAGACCTCTGGGATTTTAAGGGTTGGGCAGCTACAGACGCATCCCTGGAGGGCCTCTCGGCATTCTTTTACCACGATATGATTTTTTCCGGGCCCATGGGGGGCGCAACGCGCGTTTTTCCGGCGGTGGCCGAGGCCGAAGCGTTTCTGGCCACAGCAGTGTTTGCCGAAACGAAAAAATTTCCCCAGGACACCCATCACCCGCTTTTCAAACTGTTTCCGGATTTTGTGGAACAGCTTAAATCGCTTTAGGTATAGTATAACCGAAATAAACCATAAAGTTTGACTTACAGAAAGGAGCCCACGAAATGGCAGCGTTAACTCCCAAAGAAAGAATAACAAAATTTTTTAATCGAGAACCTGTGGACACCTTACCCTTTTTTAGCGGTATGGGTATGGTTCTCCTCCCGGCCATAAAAAAGCTGGGTTATAAATTCCCCCAGGTACACACGGATGCTGAAAAATTGGCGCGATCGGCGATAGAATCCGCCCGCATGTTCGATCTGGACTCCATCGTAATTCCATATGATATGTGCTGGGAATCCGAAGCCCTGGGCAACGAAATTAGTCTGTATGAAGATTCGGAAGACATCCTTTATCCGACCATTCCTGAAAAGAATTGGAAGGAACTGGAAGATGTGAGTATCAGCGACGATGATATCCGCAATATCATGAGCAAGGGCAGAATGCCGCTGATACCCGAGGCCATCAAAATTATCAAAAAAGAGGCTCCCGAATATGCAATCGGTGCCTGGCAACTGGGCCCCTTTACCCAGTGCGGCCAAACAATCGAACTGGATAAAGTACTCAAAGGCGTTTTCAAGAAAAAGGACCTGGTGGCCTCCATTCTGGATAAAATGACAGACATGATTATCGAGATCGGAAAATCGCTGCAGGATGCAGGTGCGGATTACATCACCCTCCGGGAACCGGGTGTTGCTGCTGATCTGATCAGCCCACGCACCTTCAAAGAGGTTATTCAGCCGCGCTTAACCCGAATCCTGGCCGGCTGGAAATCTCCCAAGATACTTCATATTTGCGGATCAACAGATCCGTTGGTTGAAATGATGAACCAATGCGGGGCAGATGCCCTCAGCTTTGACATTAAAAACAACTTGATTGAAACTCGCAAAAAGGTTGGCAATGACGTGATTGTATTGGGTAATTTTGATGTCTTTAAACTGCCGTGTGCAGAGGAAACCACCGTGGAAGAAGCCGTTGAAGGCATTAAGACAAATATTGCAGCGGGCGTCGATGGGATATGGCCGGGCTGCGATCTGTGGCCGGATATCAAGGAAGATAATTTCAGGGCCATGGTGCAGACCGCCAGGGAATTGGGCGGTAATTCGACACCGGCCGTCGGACGTCTTTAAAAACAATTTGAAGAAAGGAGAACCAATATGGCCAGTAAAGAAGAACTGTTGCAAAAACTAAAAACCGGGGTAATCGAATACCAGGAAGATGTTGTTAGGGAAGCAGCCCAGGCCGTTCTGGATGAGGGCTATGTACCGCTGGAGGCCATCATGGACGGATTGGCCGCCGGCATGGAAGTCGTCGGTGAGCTTTACGAAAAGCAAGAGTACTTTGTGCCCGAGGTGCTTATGTGCGCTGATGCATTGTATGCCGGTCTCGAAATTCTCAGGCCGCATGTTCCTCCACAGAAAGACGGCTTAAATGCGCAGGTGGTGATTGGCAGTATTCAGGGTGATGTCCATGACATCGGTAAAAACCTGGTCAAAATGATGTTTGATGTGGCCGGCTGGGAAGTACACGACCTTGGACGGGATGTTCCGCTTGAGAGTTTTGTTGAAGAACAGCTGAGAACCGATTCCGAAGTGGTGGCGATGTCCGCCATGATGACCACGACCATGCTGGGTATGAAGAAGGTCATTCAGATGATCAAAGATAAAAACCCGAATGTTGCCATCATGCTGGGTGGCGCACCCGTAACCCAGGATGTGGCCAATCTCTTTGGAGCGGACGGATATGCCGAATCAGCCGGTAACGCCGTATCTGAAGGTATAAAGATGATCGGCAGGCTAAGAGAGATGCAGAAAAAGTAAGGAAGATAGGACCATTGGGAAAATACGAAGAGATGGGCCTGTTTATTTAAACATTGAGGAGGACATTGGCGAATGGACGATAATATGGCGATGGTGATATTTCAGCCTTCCGGCCGGAGAGGAGAAGTTCCTAAAGGCGTCACGATAATTGAAGCTTCCCGGTTACTGGGAGTGGACATTGAAGCCCTTTGCGGAGAGAAAAAGGTTTGCGGAAAGTGTGTTGTTCGCATCGAGGAGGGGCATTTTGAAAAATTCGGCATTGAATCAAGTATGTCCCATGTGAGCCCCTGGCAGGAGGAAGAGGACAAGTTCATAACACCCGATCGCAGAGAAAAGGGGTTTCGGCTTGGTTGTACCGCCACCGTGGACGACGATATTCTGGTGTTTGTACCGGAGGAATCCAGGGCCGGCAAACAGGTGGTCAGCAAAGCCGCCCGGGATATCCATATTGTTCACAACCCGGCGGTAAAAATTTATTATGTGGAGGTCGACGCGCCTACCTTCCACGAACCCACAGCGGATTTTGAACGGGTTTGCAGGGGACTGGAAAGAGATCATGGCCTCAAGGACCTGACCGCTGACATATACACACTGCGGCAATTGCCCACGGCCCTGCGCGACGGCAGATGGTGTGTGACGGTGAGTGTCTGGAACGATAAAGAAGTTGTTCGGTTCCGGCCCGGCAAGGTCGAACACGCCTATGGCCTGGCTATAGATGTGGGCACGACCACCGTGGCCGCTTATTTCTGCGATCTTACCACCATGGAAGTTGTCGACACGGTTTCCATGATGAACCCCCAGTGCAAATACGGCGAAGACGTAATGGCCCGCATCACCTATCATATGACCACACCGGATGGGCTGGAACGCATGAGCGATGACATTATTGAAGGGCTTAACTCCCTGATCGATAAGGCCATCGAGAACACCTATCCGCCCAAGAAAAAGAAAAAAAAGAAAAAAGGTGAAGAAGGGCCCGCTGAATACATTGAGGTTCCGGAGGAGGGCAAAACCTATCTTCGTCTCGCGCGGGAGGACATCGAAGATATTACCCTGGGCGGCAACACCGCCATGCATCATATTTTGCTCAAACTCAATCCCGAATTTGTGGGTCTGGCGCCCTTCCCGCCCGTGATCCACCACAGTCTGGACATCAAAGCCCGGGATCTGGGGATCAATATCAACCCTGCCTCCTACATTTTTGTCCTGCCCATAGAAGCCGGTTTTGTCGGTGCCGACAACGTCGGTGTTCTGATAGCCGAAGAGCCCTACAAAAAGGAGGAGAATTCTCTAATTATCGATATCGGCACCAATGGCGAGCTGGTTCTCGGCAACCGCCACAAGTTAATATCCTCGTCGTGCGCCACGGGTCCGGCGCTGGAAGGCGCTCAGATTGCATTCGGTATGCGAGCGGCACCCGGCGCCATAGAACGAATTGTAATAGACCCGGAAACCAAAGAGGTCGACTACAAGGTTATCGGCCGGGAGGCCTGGCGCAAGTACTCCGAACCAAAGGATATGAAAGCCAAGGGTATCTGTGGATCCGGAATTTTAGATCTGCTGGCCGAATTGTACCGCGCCGGTATTGTGATGAAAAGTGGTGCCTTCAATAAGAAAGCGCTGCAGGATCACCCGCGGTTCCGGATCAACCCGGATAACAAACAACCGGAATTTGTTCTGGCATGGGCGGAGGAATCCAGTATCGACAAAGATATCGTGGTGACCCAGAAGGATGTTCGGCAAATCCAGTTGGCCAAGGGCGCACTTTATGCCGGCTGCAAACTCATGGTAAAGCGTATGGGCCTGGATAAGGTGGACACGGTCAAAATCGCCGGGGCTTTCGGCACCCACGTGGATCGTGAAAAAGCTTTGATCATGGGGCTTTTCCCGGACTGCGAAATTGAAATGATTCAAGGGGTTGGTAATGCTGCCGGCGACGGTTGCCGGGCGGCACTGTTGAACGTCCAAAAACGGGTGGAATCCAACTGGTGTTCACGTAATGTGGAATACATCGAACTAACCGTGGAGGGCAACTTCCAGCAGGAATTTATGGAAGCCATGCAGCTGCCGCACATGACGGATGAGTTCCCGCATCTTAAAGGCATCGTGCCGGACGACATTTTGAATCAATAAAATTGGTTCGTGTCCGTGGTTCGCGGTCACTTATTTGAAACCCAAACTTCTGTGAATATAACGGATCACGGACACCGAACACCGCCAACATAGATGGCAATATACTTTGTTGCAAGGGGAGGCGAAAAATCTGACAGCAAAAAGCAAGCCGTCTAACGATCAATCTAATGACGTATGTGCAACCGTAGATCCGGGTATTTGTGGTTTTCCGTGCCTCATAACCGCACGGAAACTGGATGACCGGACGGTGTCACTCAAAATTTCAGGCTCGGATTGCAACCAGATTCAATTGCTGGCCGAACGACTGCGCCCAATATCTATGCCGGAACTTTTTGCGCCGGTAAGTCTAAATCCGGTATATATAGCAGCTGAGCGCTCAGGATGTCACACCTCGTGTGTTATACCGGCCGCCGTGCTCAAGGTTGTCGAAGTGGCAATGGAAATGGCGCTGGCACGGGACGTTCACATTACATTTGAAACGTGCCCCAAGGTCGCCCGAAATCAAACATAAAAGATCGAAACTATAGGCAATTCAGATATGATTTGCAAAATTGCCGGGCACAAATAAGACATTTTTATCTCGTACGCCATCAAATATCCGCGATTTCGGTGCTAAAAGAATCTTGACAGTAATTGTAGGAATTGTGATAGGTTGATTATGTCTGGCAGGCGATAACTCGGCATCTTGTCATCGAAAAAATTACCCTGATTCCTGACCTGACGGTGTTACTCAATAATTAATTTGAATATAGGCCAACCGGTGAATTCAAGCACCCGGCTGAGCCGCACGCATTGAAAGGAGGTGATGGGCAGGAACGTTTGTACAGCTGATAGTAGAAACGTCAATTGGAATTTTAAAGAAAGGAGACAACCAATGGCCAAACAATTGTTAATCGATGCCTATCGTGGGAAAAAAACGGCAAGTCCCCCGTGGGTCCCTTATGCTGGTGTCCATTGTGCTTTTTTGATCAATGAACCGGCAGACAAAATGCTCAAGGATCCCGAGCTTTTGGCAAAGGGGGTGGTGAATGCCGCCAAACGGTATAAAGCTGATGGCATCCCACTTGTATTTGACCTCTCGGTAGAGGCAAATTCTGTAGGGTGCGAATTGAAATGGTGGGGTGACAACGTCCCATCCGTTACCACCCACCCCTGTTCCGATAAAAGCCCTGCCGATGCCGGCCTTAAAATTCCCACCAAAGATTCCGGACGCTGGCCGGTTCTTTTCGAAGCGGCGAAAATCGCCAAACCCCAGCTGGATGATATGGATTGTGTTATGATGGGGCTTTTTTGCGGACCCTTGACGTTGGCCTCCCATCTGGCAGGTGTGCGTATTTTTACCGATGTTTATAAAAACAGAGACTTCGCCCATGAGGTTCTCAAGTATGCCGGCGAAGTCGGTGCAGCTGCAGCCGGTTTTTATGCCGAAATGGGCGCTGAGATCATCGCCATCGTCGATCCCGTGGCCTCCCAGATCAAGTCAGAAACCTTCAAGGAATTTGTAACGCCGACATCTCAGCCGGCCATCAAGGCCATCCATGATGCCGGGTGCACCTCGTCATTTTTTATCTGCGGCGATTGCACAAAGGTCCTGGAAGATGTCTGCCAGATCGGCACCCACGGCTTTGCGATCGATGAACAGCTTAACATAAATTTTGTCCGTGACCTGGCCCGCAAGTACGAGAAAGGCTTTGGCGGTAATCTGAAATTGACATTGGCGCTGAGCCTCGGTCTTTTATCTCCCAGGGAGGATGCCATTGTCAGCCTGGCTGCCGGTGGCCAACACGGATATACATTCGCTCCCGGCTGAGATATGCCCTACGATGTTCCGGTGGAACATATGGATCAAGCTATCGAAGCCAAGGAATGGTATGAACAATACTATGCCAAGTATCCGGAATCTTGGTAAATTTAATCAACGAAAGGAGGATTCGGATCATGGCAGACAAAATAAACATCGACGTACTTACCCTGGACAGCATTCAGTGCGCCGCCTGCGGATACATGATGGAATCCATTGCGGCCCTACCGGGTGACGTTCAGGATATGATCGAATATACGGAATGGTCGATCAAAAATAAAGACGGGATCGGCAAGTTCCTGGAACTTAAAGGCAAAGTACTCCCAACCATCTGTATTGAGAGAGACCTGGTATTCGAGAGCATCATTCCTCAATATGAAGAACTCATCGATGAGATGGCCAAACGAGCACCGAACGATGAGATGCGCGAACGCATCCAAGCGCTGCGCGATCATGGGTTTGAATTCGATAAGATTCAGGAGAATCTCAAAAAGGCCGGTGCAGGTTTGAGCACACGCTCCGATTCCAAGGTTAAAAAATAATCTTAAACCTCAAAAGACGGGGTCCTAATCCGGGCCCCGTTTTCGCTGACCAGGATTGCGCGTGTTTTGGACACCAAGCAAGCCCTTGAGAAATTAAGACAATTTCTAATTACTCATGAACTGCCGAAAACCGATGTTGCGTTGTTTGGTGTTCAGTGCCCTTATTGCGGCAAATCGGACCGTATCAGAGAATTAGAACCCCCCGAAGATTTGACCGATATAATCGATCCTGAAAAGATAAAGATTTATACCACTCTCTGGAAACAGTTTAACCCATCAAAAACAGTACTGGGAGTCTGTAAATTTTGTCTCAATCCGGTTAGATTAATTCTTGGAGAGAACCAGGCAAGAACTCTGTATAGTTAAAGTACAAAAATCATTCAATTTATCTATAATCAAGGAGAACAAAGCGTGAAAGTCGAAGTATTGGGACCCGGGTGCCAACGATGTGATCAATTATACGAAAATACAGTGTCTGCCGCATCAGAGTTTGATCCTTCGGCGGGTATAGAAGTCACCAAGGTCGCGGACATTCATTATTTTGCCAAAGTAGGCGTCTTTATGACGCCCGGGCTGGTGATTGATGGAGAGGTTATTTCGACCGGGAAAGTGCTTACCCCTGATGAAATTAAGAAAAAGATCGAGGAGAAACTTTAACACATGTCCGATGTTACCCGAGTTTATCTCATTACCGGATTTTTGGGCAGCGGCAAGACGACCTTTTTAAACCGGATCATCAATCGGTTTCCCCGGGACAAAAAGCTTACCCTGCTTGTGAATGAATTTGGTGAAATCGGCGTGGACGGCACGCTTGTTGAGGGCGAAGATATCGATATGATGGAAATCAGCAAGGGTTCGATCTTCTGTGTGTGTGTTAAAACTGATTTTATCAAAGGTCTTTACGAATTGAATTCGAAAGTACAGCCCGATGTTTTGCTCATTGAATCCACCGGTGTCGCCAATCCATCTGATTTGAAAAAGGATTTAGCGTTACCGATATTTGGCAACCGCTTTCAGTTTGCGGAACAATTTTGTATGATCGACGCCGCTCATTTTCTGGATGCGTATGGTGCTTTTGCTTCCATCGAAAAACAAATTGCCTCTTCCAGCATTTTTATCATCAATAAAACAGATCTCGCCTCAGCCGAAAAAATTGAAGAGATCAAGGGAGTGGTGCTTCAGTTCCACCCGGAGCCGGAGTTTTTTGAAACCACCTATGCTGAGATCCCGCTGGCTAAATTTTTCGATCTCGAGCCGGAAGACCGCCAAGAATCACGCCGGACTATCCCGGAAACCGACAAAATCCGGCGACCGATTCTTTCCGAACAAGAACTGGATAAATTTCTGGATGATTTGCTGGACAGCCCCGACCTCGAAATAACCCCGCCCGATACACTGGTTTCCATTGCATATGAATGGCAGGGAGACAGCCTGGACCAAATTAAGGATATGGCTGAAAATCTACCCCCATCCGTCATCCGCGCCAAAGGGTTTTTAGACGAAAAAGGCCGTATTCATCTTTTTAATTACGTCATGGGCGATTGGACGATCGAAGCATCGGATCTTCCCAAAGATCGTATCAAACACAAAAATATCGTCGTTTTTATTGGACCGCCGGAGTCCATGGAGGGTATTGCGGAAGCTGCCAGGACCGGAAAATGGTCCAACCGGGGTATGTATCAGCCGTACACGCAACCTTCGGAATGATACAAGCCGATCATTATAACCAAATCATTATATTAAAACGAACGGGATGAAAAGATGCCTGAAAACCAATATGATTTAATGATTATCGGTACTGGTCCGGCAGGAATAACTGCGGCGTTATATGGCCAGCGAATGGGATTAAATACGGTCGTTTTGGGTGACATCCCGGGTGGAAGTGTTTATATGATCGAAAACATTATGAATTATCCCGGATTCATTGGCGGCGTACCAGGGGCTCAATTTGGAACAATGGCCTTTCAGCAGGCTCAATCGGAAGGCGCCAATTTTACCTTATCCCGCCTCGAAAGCTTGGGAAGCAGCGATGGTTTATTTAAGGGGATTGATACCAACAAACAGGAGTACCTGGCCTCGGCTGCCATAGTGGCCACCGGACGGGTACCCAAGAGATTAGCCGTACCCAATGCTCACGTGAAAGGCGTGCACTTTTGCTCAATCTGCGACGGTCCTTTATATCGTGGAAAAAATGCGATTCTGGCGGTGGTTGGCAGTGAGAATACTGCCGCACAGCATGCGATTTCACTTTCTCGCATCGCAGATAAGATTATGTTAATATGCCGTAACGATTCACTGCAATTGGATGCCGTCCATATTAATCAGGTTGCAAAGCAGCCTAATATTGATGTACATCTCAATACCGAGGTGACCGCTTATAAGGGACTGGATCTTATAGACGGTATTGTAATCAAAACCAAAGGAGCCGAAGAAAGAGAAGTTACCGTTGACGGATTGTTTCTGGCGATCGGGTGGCGACCGAATATAAAAAAACTTGATATTCAATTGGAAAAAACTCCTGAAGGATATCTCAAAACCAATGCACAACTGATGACCTCTTTTCCCGGTCTTTTTGCAGCCGGCGATGTTCGCGACACGGATATGTGGCAGGTTCTGACGGCCTGTGCAGATGGTGCCCGGGCTGCGAAATATGCCTCAGAATTTTTGGAATGAATGAATTCCAAATTGCGGCAAAGACCCTGAGCCCTGATTCATCCAACGTATCACCCTGCCCGCCTTTCCCGCATTTATTAAGCCAGGCAAATCGCAATTATTTCAGGGATTAAAGACTCTCGTCCGTTCATGATACAGTCTTTATAGTATTAAGGCGTTGACAAGAAAGCAAAATCGGCATTTCCATCAGCGCCGTTACCCGAAATACAATTTCAAAGCCATGAAGAATTCTAGATCAAATTTTTCACATACGATAAGGAGGTAACTTAATGAGTACCGCCAAGGAGCTGAACGTAACAAAACCCGTAAAACTGATCTTTGCGGGAGGTTTTCTAGGTTCAGGCAAGACTACCGCACTGGCTTGGCTGGCTAAACATTCCATCGAACGAGGTATGAAAGTGGGGATAATCACCAATGACCAGAGTGAGAATCTCGCCGATACCGTCATTGTCAGAGAGATGTTGTCCGAACTTGACGTACCCGTGGAAGAGGTCGTAAAAGGTTGTTTCTGCTGCAAATTCGACGAATTGATCAACCATATGGAAAAAATCCTTACCCATAACCCGGATATTATGCTGGGTGAACCTGTGGGGAGTTGCACCGATTTTGTGGCAGCGGTGGCAAATCCCATAAAAATTCACTATCGCAAAGTATTTACATTTGCCCCGTTTTCGACAATGGTAGACCCGGACCGGGTACGCGAGTTGCTGTTGAAAGAAGCTGAAACCAATTTTCCTGAAGAAGTATCTTATTTGTTTCAAAAACAGCTGGAAGAGGCGGATATCATCCTGCTCAACAAGATTGACCTTCTCCATGAAAAAGAAAAAGTCAGGTTATTATCCACCCTGAAAGAAAAGTTCAGTGATAAGGAATTGATGGCGATCTCGGCCAAGAACGGCGATGGCATGCAAGCGTTGCTGGACATTCTCCTCTCCGGCAGGCCGGGAGCCAACACCGTCCTCAGGCAAATTGATTACGATCGATATGCAACCGCCGAAGCAGTTCTCGGATGGTTGAATGCGGCCGTTAAAATAAAATCGTCTCAACCATTTCCATTTAATAGCGGTGACTTTCTTTACACACTGGCGTCGACCCTCCGGGAAGCCTTCGCGCATAAAAATGCGGAGATCGGACACCTGAAATTTGTAATTACCAGTGCCGGGAAATCCATGTGGGGCAATGTTACCCAGCTTGCAGGGGAACCGAGCATCAGCAACGAGCAGCTCGGAGAATTATCCACAGGAACGCTCCTGGTAAACGCCCGGGTGAGAATTGAACCGGACGATCTGGAAGCGATTGTTCGCGACTCGCTCAGAAATATATCCCGACAGACCGGTGTATCTTCTGAGATAGTCGATCTGCAGTGCTTCAGTCCGGCCTATCCCGAACCGCCGCATATCATTCGTGAACCGGTGCCGTGATCACTACGTCCATGTCACGCACTGTAATAGTGATGAATACGGATAATAGTTACCCATCCAGTGTTAGGTGTTAAGTTTTAGGTTTTAGGATTTTTTTATTTAATAACAAATACTTGAGGGGTCGGGGAGTTTTTTCTGCCAACCTTTGATAATAGCGGAATGAATTATCAGCAGCGAAATCGTGCACTGTCTGAAGGCATTAGGGAGCGTTGTACTTAAAACCTAAAACCGTGAACGGAGAAAAACTGTGATACGCATAGAAGTGATCGGATTGGAGCCGCCCTGCCAAAAGTGTTCTGAGCTGGTGGAAAACGCGAAAAATGCCGCAAAAAATGCAGGCATAGATGCTGAAGTCGTAAAGCTCTGGGTGCTCGCTGACGACGTGCGCCACAAATATGGGCTGCTGCTTAGCCCGGCACTCGTTATTGATGGTGTTGTGGTTGCCCAGGGAAAAGTGTATAAATCGGATCGCATTGCCAGCCTGCTCCAGGGGTAGTCCTGCACTGCGATTACCCCTTTGACCGCACGTCGGGTTGCCCGCTGACGATTTAGGCCCACCCATTGAAGCCAACTTGATAACCTTTAATAATTGAAAGAAATATCGTGAGGAAACGTGAAGCGCAATGATGAAGAGCTTATAGACGCTCTGAATTTGTTAGAAGAAGGAAGGCGTCTATCTTTGTTGGGAGATTACTCGAGGGCGGTGCAGGTTTTTAACATTGCAATTGATCAAAACAAAGAGTTTGCCGAAGCATATTTCCGAAGAGGAGCATGCTACTATATGCTCGGCTATTACCGGCGAGCAGTTGAGGATCTAAACGCTGCTTCGCTATTTGGTTGCCAGGACGCCCAGCTATGGAGCAAATTCGAAACCGATAGGCTTGATGACGAAGAGGAAGAGGACGACGACTGGTTCTAGTTTTTTTTGGAAACAATCGAAATTATTTCTGTCATAATGTTTATGGATTCTTCCAGGTCAGCAGGCGTAAAAACTTCCAGGTTGACAATTCCTTTATATCCGGATTGCCACAGAAATCTTACCCATTTTGAAACCCTTGCTGCAGGTAAAACCGAAAGACTGAGATGCTCTTGGCCGTCTAAAACGCCATGTAAATGCACCTCGTCCGTGATATTAAGATAATATTTCAAGGTATCCATCACATTCTCACGCCCTAGCAGCAGATGTCCTAAATCCAAACAAAGCCTGCATAATTCCATGCTCAAAAAGGGTTGCAGGAATAAAGGCGAGTAGTTGATGTTTTCGACCAATATTTTTGTACCCTGCCTTGATTTCTCTTTGAGCTCCTTCAGCGAATGTAGTGCACGCACGGTCCAGTCATTAAATTGTTTTTGTTGATGGCGGGAAAAGTACACCCCGGGTTCCGGTATCAGGGTCGGAATCGTGAACGGAATGTGTAAAATATGATGTAATGGGTTTATGGCGCTCATGCGTGTAATAATATCAACGGCAAGTTGGATTGACTCCTTCCGTTTTTTTCTGTCCCGGGATGCAATTTCCAGAAATGCGGGCAGATGTATCGAATAACTGGTATGGGTCGCCTCCCCTATTCTTTTTAAATATTCAATTTCGCTGGCTCCGGGTATATTGTGTAATTCCCTCGTTTGAAACAGAACGATTTCTATGTGATCAATCATGCCTGCCAAAAGGCTCACATTTTCTGATAAGTCCTCTCCGAAT
>CAMYNZ010000035.1 GCA_947259865.1 uncultured Desulfobacterales bacterium
GGATTGTACCCCAGGGAAGTATCGGTCTCGGTATACTGTGTTTCAGAATATTTATCGATATACTCCCGGATCCTGCCCCGCTTGATATTTTTAAGGCGTTTCACAAACGCCAGTTTGCCTTTGTCGACCCCGTCTTCATCATAAATGTAACCGGAAGAATCGGACAGCGTCAGCACTTTTCCTCCCAGCTCAATGATTTTTTCAGCGGTATGTTGCGCAACGTTACCGGAACCCGAAACCAGGCAAGTTTTGCCATCAAGGGTTTCATCACGCGTGGCCAGCATTTCGGCAGCAAAATATCCGACACCGTATCCGGTGGCTTCCGGGCGGATAAAGCTTCCTCCCCAATTCAGACCCTTTCCGGTAAGAACGCCGCTGAATTCCTTGCGTTGTTTCTTATACATGCCAAAGAGATACCCGATTTCCCTGGCCCCCACGCCAATGCCGCCTTCAGGAATATCGATATCCGGACCAATGTGGTGGGAGAGTTCGCTCATAAAACTCTGACAAAACCGCATCACCTCGTTGTCAGATTTTCCCTTGGGTTCAAAGTCGGATCCACCGATGGCACCTCCCATCGGTAGCGTTGTGAGGGCGTTTTTAAACACCTGCTCAAAGGCTAAAAACTTTAGGATGCTGAGATTCACCGATGGGTGGAATCGCAACCCACCCTTATAGGGTCCGATCACGCTGTTCATTTCGATCCTATAACCGCGATTGACATGGACCTGTTCCTGGTCGTCCATCCAGGGAACCCGAAATATGATAATACGTTCGGGTTCCGTGATCCTTTCCAGAAGCGCTTGCTGGACGTATTCGGGGTTTCGGTCTAAAACCGGCCGCACAGATTCAATCACTTTTTTTACAGCCTGATGGAATTCCTTTTCTCCCGGATCTCTTGCCAATATCCATTTTATAATGTCTGCCATGATTAACCTCCTGTGATTAGCCCCGGGGATTGAAAATCATAAACCAGAAAATTGCTAGGACTCGATTATCTGGAAGGCCTCCTCCCTGAAGGCATCCATAACATACTGGGTCCCTGTAATTTTGGCACATTCTTCGGTCAGGGAGAAGATGTCGTTTCTGCTGATGTATTCGACTTTCCAGTTTCTGGAACCGGCCATCAATTGCTGTAGCCCCACCCGGATTTTATCGGTTACGTTATAAATTCCAATGGCGCCCAATGGCAGACGATCTACCTCGGATCCGTATATGTCTTTTAAAACTTCATAATTCATGAAGATCTCTTCTTTGGTAAATCCGAATTTTGAAACCGTCGAGGGAAGACCCCCTTCCTCATCTCTCAACCACCGTTCGGCGTTTTTGCCGACCATGCCCGGGATCATTAGTGCGCGTCCCATGCAAACCGCCTTACAGTGCGGTGCACCCAGGGCCAGTGCTTTAAAAACATGATCCTCGGAAGAAAAACCGCCGGCAAATGCAAGGTCCGGTACCCGTTGGCCTTTTTGGGCTAACCGTTCGCACAGTTCATATGCCATGGAATGAAGGTATATGGAAGGAATACCCCACTCCACCATCATCCGCCAGGGACTCATGCCGGTACCGCCCGGCGCACCGTCGATCGTCAAAAGATCAATATTGGCTTCACTGGACCAGCGGATGGCCATCGCCAATTCGCGCATAGGATAAGCGCCGGTCTTCAGGGTAATTCGTTTGGCACCCATTTTACGCAGCCGTTCCACTTCATTCATAAAACCTTCCTGATCGACAAATCCGAGACGAGAATGTCTTTCGAATTGTTTCAAGGGACCGGCCTTAAAGGCTGCCTGGAAAGCGGGGTTTTCCGGGTCCGGGGTGACAATGTAACCCCGTTTTTTCAACTCCAATGCCCGGTCCAGGGAGTCGACCTTGATCTCTCCGCCGATACACTTGGCACCCTGCCCCCATTTTAATTCTATGGTTTCCACCCCCAGCTTTTCGATTACATATTCGGCTACCCCCACCCGGGTATCTTCGACATTCATCTGGACCAGGATGTCCCCATAACCATCGTGGTATCTGCGATACTCGTTCACACGGCGGTCCATTTCCGGGGATTTTACGACTTTTCCGTTGCTGTCTAGTTCCAATTCCGGATCAATCCCGCAAACATTTTCACCACACACCAGGGTGATACCGCTGATGGCGGCCCCGATGGCAAAGTGTTCCCAATTTTTTCGGGCTATATCCGTGCTGCCGAGAGCACCGGTAAAAATGGGGACCTTCATCTTAACCCTGTTGGTCACGCCGTAAGATGTTTCCGTGTTGACAGCCGGAAAAGTGGCCTTATCAGGATCCGCTTCGATTCCTTTGGCGCCCAAAGCATATCCCATAATGTTCAGATGAGAATAATCAACGGGATAGTCTTTGTCCGCACCCGCCGTTACACTGCCGAAAGGCTCCGGGTACAGAAGTTCACGCCCGCGGAAGGTCGCTTTGAATAAATCGCAGTTTCCCTTGCAACCGTCTAAACACCGGCTGCAGATACCGGATTGGGGGGCAACATCGCGGGAGCGGTTCTTTGTCTGAAGTGCTTCATTTGCATTGGCTCGTTGAAGGTTCATATAGTTCCTCCTATTTTTTTGTTAAGTATACGCCTTTTTAAAAGCGAATTCAGGGAAACCTCAATTGTGTAAAACAAAAACGATTCATGTTCAGTTATTGTAAGCACTATCTCTTGTCAACGTCGATTTTGCCTTTCGGCCCCGGGATTGTCAACCCGGGGGCAGCGGGACTAAAAACGAAAATCATGATCGCCCCGGCCGAATAGGTTTCCCCGGCACAGACACCGGGATCGGTGCGGCCGGCTCAATGACCCGCATGGCCTTCCATTTCCCGCCCCGAAATCGCAGATAAAATACCAGACCCAGGAGGATGACATAGGCTGAGGCCAGAATCCAGGCTACCGTTAGGCCGAATTTAAAAACAACAATCGCGAGATAGGTGGGTATAATCAGCACGCAAAGGGTTAAAATCACGGTTGCAAACATCACAAAGCGGGTATCTCCGGCCCCTTTGATGGCAGAACAAAATATGATGTTCATGGTATCAAACAGGGAGTAAACCGCCACGAAACGCAGCAGGATTACGCTGAAACTGTAAATTTCGGTAAATCGCTGCGGATCGGCCTGCAAGGAGAAGGGAAGCACAAAAATATCCGGTACCAGTGCGTATGCAGCTGCAATGCTGGCCATATAGGCGAAAGTCATGTGAAATCCGGAGTAAACGCTCGTCTGGGCCAGATCGGGTTTTTCAGCACCCAGATATTGACCGACAAGGACGGATATGGCGATGCCGGAGCCGATCATGGGCATGAAGGCCAGGGTGTTGATATTGAATGCAATATTGGTTGCTGCAAGACTGGCCGTTCCCAGGCGCCCCACCAGCAGCACAAATCCGGTAAAACCGGCCATTTCCAGGAAAAATTGCACCCCCGAAGGAAAACCGAATCTCAATAACCGGTTTAAAAGGTCTTTTTGCAGCCGCCAGCCCTTGATTGTCTGATAGGTTTTATTGTTGCTCTTGGAAGACAGAAGAAGCAGGAAAACCAGAAAGGAAAACCCCCCCGCTATAACAGTGGCAATCCCCGCACCCTTGATGCCCATCTCAGGAAAACCCCAGTGGCCGAATATCAGGGCATAATCGAGGATAAGGTTCACAGCAGTCGTAAATGTATTGACCCACATAACCGGCCAGGTCTTGCCTCTGCCGCTGTAAAATCCGGATAGCGCATACGACGCGATATAAAAACCGCCGCCCAGGCACAATATTTGAAAATAGACGATCTCATTTTTTTGGACCAGCGGGTCATGCCCCACCAGGCTGAAAATGGGTGCTGCCAGAGGGATGGCAGACAGCAGAACGAGCCCCCCAACTAACGATATATAGACTCCCTGCCAGAGCGCCGGGCCTATCCGATGGTAGCGTTTGGCCCCATAGTATTGGGCCACAAAAGTGCTTACATAACCCGCCGTTCCCATGAAGATGCTTACCATAGAAAAATGGACCATCCCGGCCGGCATGGCGGCCGCAATGGCCTCCGGCGAGTACCAGGAAAGAAACATTCTGTCCACAAAATGCTGTACAGACCAGGTAGCCGTGCTTAGTATCAGGGGGATGGCGATCACCAGGACCTCCCGATATCCTCCCTTGATCGTCCACCGATCTTTCAAGTACTGCATGTTGGATTCCTCAAAACTGCAAACAGTGATGAACTCCGAGCCGTCAGTTATTGCAGTTAGAAATGAAACAATTTTCAACTGGGGGACGTGTGATTAAAACATGAGGATGGCGTTAAACCACAGGTTGGTACTAAAAACAAGGAGTTTATGGGATGATATAAAGGGTTTGCTCCAATTTGCGGAAGGCCGTTGTAAATGACTGGAAGTCCTGGGCGAAAAATGTTATCCAGTGTTACATATTGATACATATAAACATTTGACTTTTTAAATGAGGGTTTCATAATAGGCTGACGAAATATCCCAACAAAAACATATCCGGGCGGCAGGTCCTGGCCGCGAAATAATTGAAAGTGACAACCATGAAAATCAAACAGCATTTTAAATCATACTGTTTTTTCTGGAAGCCCTCGCTGGCCAGGAAAATAACCTTCTATTTTCTGGTGTTCGGTCTGATTATCTTTGTGGTTACGTCTGCATTATACATGATGGCAGCCAAAAAGCACTTTACCCGTTCAACCAGCCGGTTGATTAAACATCAGTTTGCCCAGCTGGAAAACAGCAGTGAGCCTGATTTCATCTGGAAGGCGGTCAATCAATCCCAAGCGGGCCTGTATGAGTTGCTGCAATTGCTGACTGACATATCTTCCAGTTTTTATTCCATTGCGGATATGTCGATTTACAGCAAAGTCGCCGGACGTAATGATTGGTATCGATTGACTTTTGATAAAATGAAGGTTTTGCGTGCGGGTCCGATCAAAGATTCAGCCACCGATAAATTAGAGCGCAGACTGCAGAGACGGTTTCATCGGGCGGATATGAATTTTCTGGGAACCGAAGATGCCCTTTCAATGTTTGTAAATATATCCGGTCCAAAAGATACCCATCAGTACTTTTTTAAAATAGAATTGGGCAGTGAGGGATTTGCGGCCATTATGCGCAAAGAAGTTATTTATTTTATTTTGATGCTGATTATTGCCCTGATCTTTTCCCGTTTTCTGGGTTACTATTTTGCCCGTAAAATCTCACGTCCCATCGAAGAGCTTTCAGAATTTGCGGCCGATGTTGCCAGGGGCGATCTTTCAAAATCCGCCCCGGTTGCCAGCCACGATGAAATCGGCGAGCTTGCCAAAAATTTCAACACCATGATCGATGGGCTTCGGGAGTGGGAACGTATAAAGGTTATTGAATTCGAATTGGAGAAAGGCCAACAGATTCAGAGGGAATTTTTACCAAACAACATACCGCTCCTGCCCAACTGGGATATTGCCACCTGTTTTTATCCCGCCAGTAAAGTCTCAGGTGATTTTTACGATGTTTTTGTCCTGCCGGATGGATGTCTGGGGCTGGTAATTGCCGATGTGTGCGACAAAGGCGTCGGATCGGCCCTGTACATGGCACTGTTCCGCAGTCTTATTCGGATCTTCGCGGAGCAGGCGGTTTACTGCAGCGGACCGGCAATCGCAACCATCGATCAGGCCCGGGGCGGCATCCAGCCGGTATCAGGACCGGAAAACGAGCAACGCATGCGGCTGAGAGCCGTTCCGTTCACCAACAACTACATAGCCCAGACCCATGGTGAAGAGTGCATGTTTGCCACGCTGTTTTTCGGAGTACTGAATCCTGCTACCGGCAATATATGTTATATCAATGGGGGGCATGAGCCGCTGTGTGTTATCAATTCAGACGGTATCAAAACTAACCTCAGGCCAACCGGTCCGGCCGTGGGTCTGATGCCCGATTCGGTTTTTGATATCCGGCACATCCAGTTGGAACCGGGTGATGTTTTGGTGGGCTATACTGATGGCGTTACCGAAGCCCGTTCGCCGGCAGATGAACTGTTTACCCGCAATCGATTGTTGTCGCTCTTCGAACAACCAGTTGTTACTGTTGCGGAGTTGCTGGAACGCGTCAAAACAACCTTGTTTAAATTTATCGATGTTGCCCCGCGAAATGACGACGTCACCATGCTTGCCATCCAGCGAGCATCCATCACCTCAGCCTGAAGTAGCCATATAAAAAAATTATCTCCTTAGATGGGGGTTGAGGTGTTTTTATTCCGATTCCGATGCTGGTAGCTCATTTCGATGGTATCCGCTGCCGGTTTGCCCAGCGGGTTTTTTTTATTGACATTTATAGACGACCGGTCTACTTGTAATATTATTAAATCAAATCCAGTGTTTTAAATTTCATTATATTTATTCTACTCAACATAATCAGGGGGTGCAGCAGTGGCATATATCGAAATCATTTCACCGGGCAAAGCCACCGGCGAGACTGCAGAAGTATACAAACAGGCGGTCCGGACCAGCGACAGCACTTTGATCCCAAAAATAGTGCAACTTTTCAGCCTGCGGCCGGCCACCATGCAAATGATGCTTCGGAAATTTGAGTTGACCATGTGGGCGGGAAACGTTCCCCGTCAATTTCGTGAACTGGCGGCCGCTGCAGTATCACGCTTCAACAACTGTCATTATTGAATTGATGCTCACGAAGCATTCCTGCAGGCTGCAGGTGGTCAAGCTACGCGAGTGGCCCGGTTAATCGACGGCACAGCTCCCAACCCAACGCCGCTGGAAAAAGTGCTGGTCACCTTGGTTAAAAAAACGTTTGGGCAGCCCGCCCAACTGACCGTCTCTGATCTTGAGCCCCTGCGCGAGATTGTCGCAGATGACGCGCTTGATTATACGCTGGTGGTGGGAAGCTTCCACTTCATCAACCGAATGGCTGATTTGCTCGACGTGCCTGTGGAGGCCCTCCCCAAACCGTTACGAAGATTTGAGGCCCTGAGACGTTTGAGCGTCTGGTTCGGCAGCCTTTTGATGGCCAGGATGGACCTGGACAACCGCGCCTACCCGGTCTCTTACAAAGAGGCGCTCGAAAATATTCGGCCCTTACTCGAGCCTTCTCTGGGCAGCTTACTTGAAAAAGAACTCCAACCTTTGCAATCAAGGCCGAAAATGATCGAAGCGCTGCAACTGGCCCTGGAGGAGCGCAATGTCCGCAGCAGTCTTGATCGGGAAACCCTGGCCAAGATTCACCGGGTGGTGGAGGAAGGGCTTCCGGCAAATATTAACGAGGCTGAGGGCTTCCATGACCTTCCGAAGGAGCCGGTTGAGCGTTTTGCTTTTGTGGGGACCCGTTATGCCCACCGCACCACAACGGATATGATTGAGGGCCTGCGGCAAGAGGGATACGATGATATCGGTATCCTTGACCTGGCCATCGCCGTGGCCGAGGCCAATCAATGGGCCCGCATCCATCGCCTTTTGGGACTTGATCCGGCGCTGTACTATATTCGATCGTAAGTAGTTGCCGTGCCCCCAATGGCATATTTTTACGCTTGCCCTCAATTTAGGGTTTAACACAAGGAGGATGCCATGTTCCGGAAGCTGACAAAACAATCCGGAAGTTTTATCTGTTTGGGCCTGCCACTGCTGTTTGGGGTCCTGATGTTTTTTTTATGGGTGCCGGTAAAATCGGCGGCGGTGAGCAACCCGATGCAGTTGATTTCTTCCAAGCGCACTCCGGAGATTCAAATTCCAAAAAATTTATCCGGAGCCGAAATTGATTCTTTTCTGGCCTCCCTGAGTGATGAACAGGTCAGGAAGTTTTTAGCTCAGAAACTGAAACAAGAAGCGGAGGCCGATGCAGCCTCTGCGGCTAAAGAGCAAACTGCAAAAAAGGCCGGCCATCACGCTGATATTTTCTATGAATTGGAGCAGCGCACTTCAGCCGCCGGGGATCGGATTATTTCTACTTTTTCAAGCATGGCCACCAGTGCCGGTAAATGGTCCGAGGCCTTTGGCAGACTGGCAGGCGACAAAGGCGGCAGTCATTTGCTTTTGATGCTTGTTGTCGCTGCGCTGATGATCGGTCTCGGATTTTTTGTCGAACGATTTCTGGGGCGCTTTATCGAGGATTTCCGAAAACAACTGTTGGCGGCCGTGCCTCCGGGCAAACTGCAAAAACTGGGGCGATTCATTTCACGACTGTTGCTCGACGCCCTGAGTGTTTTTGTGTATATGTTTACAACGTTTGTGCTTTTTGTTTTGGTCTATGACCGGGGGCAGGCGGGCTATGGTTTTGTCTCAAAAATTCTGATCATCAGCTATTATTTCAGAGTTGTTATTCTGACCGCCAAAGTGGTGCTTTCGCCGGCTTCGTCATCATTGCGATTGTTGCCATTGATAGACGATGATGCCGTATTTCTATATCGCTGGTTTACCCGATTTACTATTGTAGCGGCCGTATTCGCCGCACCCGGTTTAATCTTCCGGGATGCGGGCGGGAGCCTGGTAATCTTTACCCAGATATACAGTGCGGCGGGATTAAGTCTTACGGTGGTGCTTCTGGCAATGATCTGGAAAAGCCGAAAGCGGGTGGCCGCAGCCATTTCCGGCGGCGATGGGGCGCAAACAGACCCGGTTTCCCCTATGCGGGTCAAATTTGCCAAAACCTGGCATTATTTTGCCAGTCTTTATGCCATTGGCATTGGGGGGTTCTGGATGATTAATGTGCTGATCAGCGGTCGGGGAGAAATCATTAAATTGATCGCCAGCCTGTTTCTGATTCCAATATTTATTGGCCTGGATCAATGGGGTCAGCGCCTGTTGAAAATGGCATCCGGAGAACTGCCCGAGACGATTGATTTAAGTGGTGATGACAAACCGGGAAACTCGGATGCGCTGCAGGCTGATAGCGGCATTGATATCAAGCACTATGTTCCGATTATCAAAAGGACTTTCAGGATTGTGCTGGTCGCGTTTTTGTTTTTTCTGGCGCTCAGATTATGGGGGATCGACCTGTCCATCGGCCGAATATTTACCTCCCATGCCCTGACCATTATTGTCACCCTGATACTCGGATTTTTTGTCTGGGAATTTACCAAGGCCAGGATCGATCGCAAACTGCGGGAGGAAATGCCGGATCAGGATGAGGATGCCGAAGAAGGCGGGGCCGGTGGTTCGCGCAGTGTAACGCTTCTGCTGCTTCTGCGTAAGTTTCTGCTGGCCGTCATGTTTATGATTGTTGGGCTGGCAATCCTGTCATCCATTGGCGTCAATATCGCTCCCTTGATTGCCGGTGCCGGCGTTATCGGTCTTGCCATCGGGTTTGGGGCCCAGACCCTGGTAAAGGATATTATATCCGGTCTATTTTTTCTGGTTGATGATGCTTTTCGGGTGGGGGATTTTGTAGAAACCGCCGGTACAAAAGGTATGGTGGAACATATATCCTTGCGCTCTATGAGACTCCGGCATCCGCGGGGCATGGTATATACCATCCCGTTTGGTGGATTGGGATCGGTCACCAATTTCAGTCGGGATTATATCATTACCAAGCTGGATGTTCGCGTCCGCTATGAAGCCGATATCGACAAAATTAGAAAAATAATCAAAAGGATAAACCTGGAATTACAAAACCATGAAGAAATCGGTTCGAAGTTACTCGGTAAAATCAAATCCCAGGGCGTCAGAGAGATGGATGATTCGGCTATGATCGTGCGGGTAAAGTTTAAAACCATTCCGGGGGAACAATTTGTCATCCGGCGCGAGGTATACCGCCGCATCCAGGAGCTTTTCAGAGAATACAACATCGAATTCGCTCATCGAAATGTTACCGTTTATTTGCCGCCGGACGAAACCGGTACGAACGACACCCCAAAACAGGAAATAGGCGATAAAACCGGCCATACAGCTGATAAAAAAGTATTGGAGGCCGGTGCAGCCGCCGCAATAGCAGCATCCCAAACGGAATTACCCGAGAAAAAGCCCAAAGAGGAGACATAACAGACGGTCAAATATTAGAAGTGGTTTCACTCAAAATAATTGTCAAAAGTGAATTCTCATTGCTATCAGCCACTGCAGGGGTTGGTTTATTGCACCCCAAAAAACATGACCGTCGGTTACTGAGAGTATAATTTCGTGAGTTCTTTTTCTCCTTTTGTTTTCAGCTTTTCCAGGGCGGACAAGGTCCTTTCGGGCAGCGGCGGGACCTTGTGAGTTTCCAATATTTCTTTTACCCTATCTTTTACGCGGGCACTCATATCTTTGG
This sequence comes from uncultured Desulfobacterales bacterium, assembly GCA_947259865.1. Next base: position 10,236 of record CAMYNZ010000035.1, read on the forward strand.
CTCCCAGGCTTTGCCAGGTTTCATAATGCTGCCGGGTCAAAAGCGAGGGTCTCCAGAGTTCACGTTTAAAGTGGTGGTAGGTGTGATCTTCCAGCAGAAAGTGACCGCCGGGGCCGACTTTCTGGATGACGTCACGGGCCAATGTTTCTTTGTTAACCGCCAGCCCTTTTATAAAATACTTGGCCATTCCAATGACCTCATCACCCAGGACCAGCATCTCAGGCGAGCAGATCATCCCCATATCCATATAGCCGACATCGTGGATCAGATTTATACCGGCCAGCCCCTGGGCAAAGATTGAAAACGCACTTTCTATGCCGGCCTGGGCATCGATAGTTTTGGCATCGGTAGCACCCGCAAGCCCCCAGGTCGGAAGCCCGAATGACTGGGCCACCTCGGCCTGGGCAGCAAGACCCAGGCTCGTTTCCGGTGCAGCGACACTTAGCGCGGTGGTAGACATATCAAAACCGGCAATATTACAGCCAAGGAAACAGGGCGCTCCCGGCTGTTTTAGCTGTACCAGGCAAACACTCATCAATCCCTCGGCGATTGCCAGGGCAACCGCACCGGCCAGACTGACCGGGGCTGTTGCTCCCAGCTGCTGGGTTGATCCATGGATTTGAGGCATGAACAATTTGGCTGAATTAAATGTCCGCTCAACCACTTCTTCCGGAAACACCAGGGGCGTGATCGGTTCAGGATAGGTAACTAAAAAGGGTTTTTCTCGCAGCCTATCAATGCCGCCGGCGATTTCGGCCGCCATTTCGTAAACCAGTTCATTACCCCTGGGTGAATAACCGATGAATACGATGGGCTTGGTCGTATTGGTGACGACCGCCTCGAATTCATATAGATCAGCTGCAACGGCCGGCACATCCTGACTGGATCCCATGGGCATAACCCAATCAATATTGGGCAGGGCGTCGGCAACCCGGGCCCCGCGAGCGATGTCTGCTACACGAGTTTCATGGATTTCACCGGTCAAGGCATCCCGGGTATTGGGACTGGCCGTGGAAGTCCCGTAGTAGCTTTTGCGTCCCTCAACTTCCAACGCCCGGTTACCCTGCCGATCGTAGATCGTAAAACCTTTGGGGGCCGTGCGAACACACTCCTGAACCACATACTCCGGCACTTTTACGATATCGTCTTTGACAATGGCACCGGCCCGCTTCAGCATGTCTCTGGCGCCCGGATGAAGAATTTTGGCGCCGGTCTTTTCGAGTATATCAAAGGCAGACCGTTTGATCTCCCAGATTTGATCTTCACTCAATACTCGGAAAAAAACAGAGCGGTTTTCGCTAAAAGATGACTGGATCATTTAAACCTCCTTTCACCCCCAAAACGATTGTTGCCATCAAAACAAGTCAAAAAGGTAACGCTACCGATAAGGTGTCAATTCGGCAACCGCAGCGGCTTTAACAATCTGGGCCGATGGAGTCAACAAAATTGTTGCCTGACTTTTTCATAAAAATTAATGAGAATCTTGTACATAAAGGAAAAAAGAGCGTAGATGCAAAATCCAGCTGTTAACATTAATTGAGCATAACAAAATGTAGAAAACGAAGCAAAAGTGCGGATCTTAACCGAAAACGACCATTCAAATCCACCAGGGAGTTAAGCATTTTTATTTTAGAGATGAATTTCAGGTGGGACGGGCACAATTAATTCAGGGGTCAGGGAGTTTATTTTACGAGCCGGCTGCATGGGCCGCGATAGCGAGTGCAATCCCCGCAGCTGGCTGCGGGGTTAGCGAGCGAATCAGAATAGATAGAATTCCTATCGGTGAAGATGCCCTGCAGCGTGCTGCAGGGTACGCTTCAATCATCAGCGACTGCATCGTGCAAACTCATGCATAACGGGTCGTAACCAAAGAACAGCGATTAGACATTATAACAATAGGTTAGGGGTAAAATCAACATCGTGCCCCGAAGATAGGCTTGGGTTACCGCCTGTTCTTTGGCAACGCTCCCTAATGCATTCAAACAGTGCACGATTTCGCTGCTGATAATTCATTCCGCTATTATCAAAGGTTGGCAGGAATAACTTTCCGACCCCTCAATTAATTAGCCCAATTTTCAGGATTGTGGAAAATCGATGGTGGGACTCGGACTGGATTGGATACGGTTGGGTTTTAATATTTCACCCTTCAAAGTTCCCAAATGCCGTCCATTGGCGACCGTGATTTCCCCATTTACGATGACATGGTCGATACCCTCTGCGAGTTGGGTTCCATTTTCATAGGTTGCTTTGGCCTGTATTGTCTGGGGATCGAAAACAACGATGTCGGCCACTTTGTCTTTGTTGATAATTCCGCGATCCCTCAGACCCAGAATTTGAGACGGCAGACCGGTCATTTTGCGAACCCCTTCTTCTAAAGAAAACAGCTTCTTTTCTCTGACATAGTAGCCTAAAATCTTGGCAAAACAACCATATGTTCGGGGATGCGTGTTGCCTTCGTAAACTAAAAAACCATCTGAACCGATGGCCACAAAATCCTGTTTGATCATCTCGAAAATGCTTTGCCTTTCACTCATGAGCTTAAACGTGACCATAACGGCGCCCTCTTCATCGCGGATGAAATCCAACAGCGCATCCAGCAGCTTTTTTTTGGGATAGAGGACCTTCAAAGCATCACCCAATACCATACCCTCAATGTGATGGCTGTGCATCACCGAAATAATTCTTATTTTCTTGCGAAGGAACCAAAAGATTAATTCTCTGATTAGATATTTTGGAAGAATTTTAATATACTGCGGTACATCCTGGAGATACGAAGAATAGATCATCTCCATCATTTCATCCATTATTTTTTGCCTGGTAACGGGATTGGATAAGTGTTTCTCAAAATTTTTGTAGACCCATGGCCGCAAAAATATGCCGCTTAAAGTGCTGGCCGATTCTTGATAAGGATACATATCCGCATAAATATTCAGCCCCCGCTCCCGGGCGAGTTGAATCGTGGAAATCATCTGGGGTGTCAATTTCCAGGCGAACCTGCCGCCGGCTTTCCAGTGTGAAATTTGGGCCTGGATACCGGCCTGACGGACAATTTTAACGAGTTCCCCCATGCCTTTCGATACAACACCGGTGCCTTCATTGCGCATGTGGGAATCGTAAATCCCGCCATAGCCCTGTACTACTTTGCAAAGTTCGATAATTTCTTCGGTGGTTGACAGGGAACCCGGCGGATACACCAGGCCGGTGCTTAAACCAAAAGCCCCGGCATTCATTCCGTCCCGGACCATCTGTTTCATTTCTTCCAGTTCAGCTTCGGTTGGAGGACGTTCTTCAACTCCCAGGACACAGGCCCTTACATTGCCGTGGGGTAGGAAAAAAACCAGGTTAGGAGAAATGCCGGTTTCTTCTATTCTGGAAAAATAGTCCTGGAGTGTGTAGTACATGATCAATTCTTCGGAGCCAAAGAGCTTGGTGAGAAAGTCGGCGTAATACTTTGTGACTTTTTCGTTAGCCGGGGCAAGACCGATGCCGCATGTCGACACAACCATAGTCGTGACCCCTTGCATAAGATATGCTTCAGCTGTATTTACTCTCAGGATTGTCAGGTCCGCATGACTGTGCATGTCTATGAATCCGGGTGCCACAACTTTATTGGATGCGTCGATTACTTCGCAGTCCTCTGCGGTTAAATTTTCGCCAATATCTTCTATTTTATTGTTTCTAATCAAGAGATCAGCGTAGTAACCGTTGCGGCCGGTTCCATCAATTATCAATCCGTCTTTAATTAAGATATCCATAGGCGGTAAAGTGATAATTCATTGCGGTTATAGTAAAAAGATAGACATATGCATCATCAGTGAGTTTCAATGCCTATACAGATAGAATTTTAGGATGGTTTGGGTGTAATTGTCAAATTTTAAAAGGCTTTCACTTCTTATTCTGAGCGTTTTTTGAAAAAGTGTCTGAACGATTTCTTGCTTTCTGAAAAGACATTTTGCAAGGCTAAATCAAATTGACAACCGCTTGTGGCACTCCTCGACAGCGGGTCCCAGCCAGCCAGACCTATCAGGTCGTGGATTAAATGTTGCTTGATGAGGTGATAAAAGTCTGCTAGAAATGGTTTCAGCAATTGCCATGAAACATTAACCGGAGGATTGAAAATGGAAACGCCTTTTCCTTTTGAGACCATAATTATTTTCGGCTGGCTGGCTTGCATGCTGATAATCGGGATCGTTCTGCGGGCTAAAATTCCTCTTTTTCAAAGATATCTTTTGCCAAGTTGTCTCATCGGCGGGCTTATCGGTTTTATTATTATCAACACCGGAGCGATAAAAATCTCGGTTACCGCCATTGAAACCTTTGCCTATCATTTTTTTAACATTTCATTTATCTCCCTGGGGTTAACCGCAACCGACCGGCCGGGAAAAACTTCCATATTCGACAAAGATTTAATTCGGGGATCGGCATGGATGGCGCTCGTGCAGGGTTCGACCTTTGGACTGCAGGCCGCAGTGTGCGGGTTGCTGGTTTTAATTTTCGGATTTGTGGGTCTGGATCTTTTCCCTACTTTTGGTTTTCTTTTACCCCTGGGTTTTGAAGAGGGGCCCGGACAAGCCCTGTCGATCGGCAAGGTCTGGGAGGGTTTAGGCTTTGCACATGCAGCCACCATCGGGTTAACATTTGCTTCCATCGGGTTTGGCTTTGCTTTTTTTGTGGGTGTGCCCCTTGTCAACCGGGGAATTCGGAAAGGTCTTAGCGGGCGCGCTTCAAAAAAATTGTCCGAGGACATTGTAACCGGGATTGTACCCGAAGACAGGCCTAAAGAATCCGCCGGTCGGCTAGCGCTGCATCCCAGCAATGTCGATTCACTGGCATTTCAGGCCGCGCTGGTCGGACTTGTTTATCTTTTGACCTACGCTATGGTGAAATTCACTGCGGGTTTACTGGCCCCCGATTCGGCCAAGATCATATGGGGTTTTTTCTTTGTGTTCGGCCTGTTTGTCGCGATGCTGGTGAGGACGACGGCCCGATTTTTGGGCCGCGAATACCTGATCGATCCGGGTATTCAACGAAGAATTACAGGCGGGTCCGTCGATTTTCTGATTGTGTCGACGGTCATGGCGATTCAACTGTCGGTGGTAAGGCAATTTATTCTGCCGATCTCGATGCTATCTC
>CAMYNZ010000036.1 GCA_947259865.1 uncultured Desulfobacterales bacterium
TTTATTTTTGGTGCCGAAGGCCGGACTTGAACCGGCACGGGTCGCCCCACTACCCCCTCAAGATAGCGTGTCTACCAAGTTCCACCACTTCGGCACGAAACCAGATCGAGTTTTAGTATTATTGTGTTTTGGTCCGTGAGCCCTCTGTTTCGACCGGAAGCGGTGTTGGCGGAACGTTCTGTTCGGTTTGCTCCTCAATGGGGGGCGGCGTTTCAGACATCACCGAACTCCTGGCCCCATGACTTGATATATAAGCAAGCGACAAAGAAGTGAGCATAAAAACTACCGCAGCGACGGTTGTTGCTTTACTCAGAAAAGTTGATGCCCCGGTGCTGCCAAATAAGGTCTGGCTGCCGCCTCCCCCAAAGGCTGCACCCATATCCGCTCCCTTCCCCGTTTGGAGCAAAACGATCATGATGAGAGCCACGCAAACGAATAGGTGAACTATAATTAATATAGGAGACATTCTTCTTGTTACCTCTAAAAAGATGTTAGTTAACTGGGTTTAAATTGAGCGATCTTACTAAACGTCTCAGCATCCAGACTGGCACCGCCAACCAGGGCACCGTCAATATCCGGCCGGGTCATGAGTTCGGAAATATTATCCGGTTTTACGCTGCCACCGTAAAGGATTCTGATGGCTTTAGCGAGCGTTTCACCGAACAATTCATCCACTAAAGAACGCAGAAATTTATGAACTTCCTGCGCCTGGTCGCTGGTGGCGGTTTTACCGGTACCAATTGCCCATACCGGTTCATAAGCAATAACCAGTGTCTTCAAATTATCTGCAACCAAGCCTTCTAACCCGTTTTTTATCTGTTTGTCAAGCACAGAAAATGTTTGTTCGGATTCACGCTGCTGTTCTGATTCGCCGATACAAAATATTGGAATCAAACCATGGGTGTTGGCGGCGTTAATTCTTTTGTTGACACTGTGATCGGTCTCACCGAAGTATTGACGCCGTTCCGAGTGGCCGATAATGACATACCGGCACCCAGCAGAAATAAGCATAAGTGGCGATATTTCACCGGTGAACGCCCCTTCGTTTTCCCAGTACAGGTTTTGGGCCCCTAATTGAATGCGGCTTTTTTTTAGGATTTCTGCGACGGGGGCAAGGGCTGTAAACGGCGGTGCGATCATCACATCGGAAGCTGAAAAGTCTGCAACCAGATCTACCAGTTGTCTGGCCGTTTCAACGGCCTCAGCGCCGGTTTTAAACATTTTCCAATTGCCGGCGATGAGCGGTCTGCGGTTTTGCATTTTTGGGTCTCCTAGTAAGATAGTTTTAAGTGTTAAGTTTAAGTTGCGTGATTTATTATGTAATTAATAGTACCTAAAACCTAAAACTTAAAACTGTTTTATTCCTTCGCCCGGTTCGTGTGTTTCAGCATTATGGGGCTGGATAATAAAATAAGAATGTTACCGATGGGTCCGTTGCAGATCAACAGAACCGCTGCCAGCAGCCAGTTGTTATTGCCGATTATATTGCGGGATGCCTGGGGCAATACGATATAAACGATTAAATCGGCAACAGCCAGAAGAATAAGACCCCATGCACCCCATTTTTTCAAATTCCAAACACCGATCCCGCATATGATAAAGGGAACCATAAAAATAAGAAACTTGGTTGCCAGTATATTGGCCATGGATTCGGGTATGTTGGGGTCCGTGGCCAACCATAAAACGGCTTTGAAAATTGCCAGCCACCCAACGGCCCAGATTTGCCATGGCAGGGTTGACATCATTCTCCATTTGGGGAAAAAATAAAAGTCTTTTTCTACCAATTCACCATTGCTTTTTCCGTCGGGGACATTAACCATTTGTCTGTTTTTCTTTTTCAACAAGACGTATGTCTCCTCTCAACTCAATCAGCCACAATTCCGGAATAGAATGACCCCCAGGCCTGCTAAGCCGGCGTTTTACAATTCGGCACCGACCATTGCCGCCAGATCCACCATTCGGTGTGAATACCCGGCCTCATTGTCGTACCAGCTCAGTACCTTTACCATATTATCGAGAACATGGGTTGTGGCCGCGTCCACTATTGAAGAAAAGGCGGCGCCATTAAAATCGATGGATACCAGTGGTACGTCACTATACCCCAAAATACCCGCCAGCGATCCTTGCGAAGCTTTTTTTAAGGCATCGTTGACATCCGAAACGGTGACACCTGATTTTTCAACCGTTGCTACAAGATCAACAATTGAAACGTTGGGCGTCGGCACCCGAATAGCCAGACCATTAAGTTTACCCTCGAGCTCAGGCAGAACGAGGGCCACCGCTCGGGCCGCCCCGGTTGTTGTTGGTATCATAGAAAGTGCAGCCGCACGGGCCCTGCGTAGATCTTTGTGGGGAAAATCCAGTATTCGCTGGTCTCCGGTATAAGCATGAACGGTGGTCATCAGACCGCACCTTATGCCAAAGTTTTCCAGGAGGATTTTTGCCACCGGTGCCAGGCAATTTGTGGTGCACGATGCATTTGAAATGATATGATGTTGCCCCGGATCGTAGCGCTGTGAATTGACTCCCATAACTATTGTTATATCAGGATCCTGGGCCGGTGCGGATATGATAACCTTACGTGCACCTGCGGCCAGATGTTTGGATGCATTTTCACGATCTCGAAAAAGACCGGTGCACTCTGCCACGACTTCCACTGCGAAATCCTTCCAGCGCAATTGCCCGGGATCTTTTATAGATGTTATGGCGACAGGTTTACCCTCTACTTCGATCAGGTCATCTTTTACCGCAATATTCAAATCCAGTCGACCGTGAACGGAATCGTATTTGAGCAGATGAGCCATAGTCGCTGGATCGGTGAGGTCGTTAATGGCTACTACTTCAACATCGGGATGATTCAGAGCGGCCCGGAAGACCAGGCGTCCAATCCTGCCAAATCCATTGATACCCATTTTTATTGTCATGATGTCTCCTTCAGATTTTTCTGTAAAATGAGGGCGTCCTCCCCGGTTTCGGTATAATAATTTATTCTTTTCTCGACCAAACGGAATCCGAGCTTATGATACAGCGATATCGCCGGTTTATTGGAGGGCCGCACCTCGAGAATTGATGATACGGCACCTTTCTCGATTGCCAGTGCGAAACATCTGTCAAGAAGCTTTGAAGCAACGCCACAACGGCGCCAACGCGGTGCGACCGCAATTCTCAAAAGATGCATTTCGTCGGTGATGACCCGAAAACAGTTATAGGCGATAATCTGCGGGGGGCCGTTTTCCTCCTCACATCTTATTGTGTAAGGATGAGCGTAATTACAGGTCAATTCCCCCATAAAGGAATCACGCTGCCAGATACGCTGAAAAGACTGCCTTTCGATTGCAAGAATTGCATCAATATCAGTCTCAACCATAGCCCCAAAATAGAACGTGGGCAATGCTTAACTCCGTTTGTTGCCTTTCAGTATGCCGCTTGCCAGTGAAATACTCTTCTTCCCATAGGTTTCCAGACTTGTTGCCAACTCTTCGAGCTCCATCTCCTTGCGGGTGGTGACGGCCCTTAATAATATCGGTAGATTTACCCCTGATATAACCTCCACGCGGCCCTCTTCGAGAAAGGAATAACTCAAATTGGAAGGGGTGCCCCCAAACATATCCGTCAGGATAAGAACCCCTTTTTTGCGGTTGACGGCTTTGATCCCGGTGGCGATTTTCTCACGCAGTTTATCTGCGCTTTCAGCCAAATCAATGGATACCGAGACGATGTTTTTCGGTTTTTCACCGATAATAAATTCAGTGGCCTCAATGAGAGCCGCTCCAAGCTGACTGTGAGTTACTAAGACAATACCGGTCATAGATTTTTACTTTTCATCAATATGTATTTGTTAGCCAAAAGCCAATGTTTATCCCGTGCCAAGCACGGGATGAATTGAATTGATCCGCCACAGCTCCTTGGCGGATTAAGACAAAAACACATCAGCGCTCTAACCGCTGCACCTGCAAACGGGTGTAAACCACCCTAATGGCAGGGCAGGCATTATATCGGTTTTGGTCACCAAAATTGTCACCATCGGTATTATAGCCTGATATCCCGATGGGTTATTTCGATTTGCAGCTCGGAAGCATTGATATACTCATATATGGCCCGGGCAATGACGACGGAGCGGTGACGACCGCCGGTGCACCCTACCGCAAGGGTAAGATATGCTTTGCCCTCCTTTTCGTACAACGGGATCAAATAGTCAAGAAGATCTAAGTATTTGTCTAAAAAAATGCGAGTCAGTTTATTTTCCAACACATAATTTTTTACCTGTTTTGTTTCGCCGTCCAGGGCTTTTAACTCAGGAATAAAATAAGGATTGGGTAAGAAACGTACGTCAATAATTACATCCGCATCGTGGGGAATCCCATACTTGAAACCAAACGATACGATTTTAATATACATGGGCACCAGCTCAATGACTTTCTGGGCGATATTTAAAATGATCGATTTTAGCTCATGTACGTTGTAGTGGGACGTGTTGATGACATTATCAGCTGCTTTTTTTAAATCTTTCAGCATCCGTTTCTCGGCTCGGATACTCTCCAGAACGCCTTTGCCTTGTGAAACCGGATGCTGTCTTCGCGTCTGGCTATAGCGCTGGAGCAGTATTTGTTCGTCGGCTTCAAGGAAAAGGATTTCAAAATTGTGTCCTTTTTGTCTGAGAGAATCAAAGACGTCTTTATACTTTGAAAGAAAGCCCCTTTCGCGCAAATCCATGACTAATGCGAGGCCGGTAATTTCGGATTCGCTCTCAATCGGCAGTTCCAGGAATTTTGGTAACAAATCGACCGGCATGTTATCAACACAATAAAAGCCCGCGTCTTCAAAAGCCGCAACAGCGGTGCTTTTCCCAGACCCCGAAAGCCCTGTAATAATAATGATTTTATGATTTTTCACTTTTGCCAATCGGACCGCGCCAAATCTGGAGAAGAAATGTTTGGTAGTATATTGTGGTAGGAAATAATTGTCCGGTATCCACCGCCACTTCTATGAAGACCTGCTTGTTCAGGAGGCCCGTGCTATAATCGGTTAGAATTCCTCATCCTCTTCTTTGATGATTTCATAGATTTCATCTCCATCTGCTGCGCGCAACAACCGCTCTTTGAATGGCTCGGGTTTCAAAATGCGCGATATCTGGGCAAGCAGATCTATATGCAGACTCTTTAAATTTTCCGGTGTAAACAGCAAAAAAAATATATAGGTCGGCCGACCGTCAATGGATTCGAAGTCAACTCCCTTGCGGCTTACACCGAAACTGAGAACAGGAGTTTCAAGATTTTTTAATTTTCCGTGGGGTATACCGATACCGTCGCCGATACCGGTGGAGCCGAGTCTTTCTCTCTCAAGAAGCACGCCCATCAAATCCTCATGGCCGATCCCGGTGATATGGGCCACAGGTTCCACAAGTTCTTTTAAAATACCAAATTTATCTTTTGATTTCAAATTGTTGAGAATTGCTCCCTTTTGTAAGACATCCAGAATTCTCATAATTCAACACCATTTAATTCCACTTAGCACACTATCCACGATGAATACCGCACGAAATCTTCTTCAGACAATTGTAACCTGTCTACCGGTCACTAAAATATGTTACGGTTTTTGTGGTATTTAGAAGATTGTCACCAACCGTTGATTTCTTATTACGGACCCGCTTGAGGGGTGATATAATGAATTTAGCTCGCTACGAGCAGATTCTGCAGGGCAGGGCGGGCCGGTGATTGCCCCTCCAACCGGCATTAGGTGCTGGGCTGAATCAACCCGTAATGGCCGTCTTTGCGGCGATAGAGAACATTGACTTTATCGGTCCTGGCATCTGTAAAAACAAGGAATCGACCATTAACCAGGTCCATTTGCATAACAGCTTCCTCAACATCCATGGGCTTGTATTCGATATATTTTACTTTGACCTGTTTTTCGGTATCTTCTTCGACAGGTTCGAAATATGGGGCAGCCTTTCCCTTGGACCGGGTTTTGACGCCGGTGCGGTGTTCCCTGATTTTTTGTTTGCCTTTTTTAATCTGTTTCTCAAGTTTATCCATTACCATATCTATGGCGGAATACATGTCGTTTATTTCTTCTTTACCATTTATATTGAGCCGATCGCCGTTGATATTGATTTCAGCGATGTGGCGAAATTTTTCAACCGAAAGGACAACATTTGCTTCGGCCGGGTTGTCAAGCAGTCTGTCAAAGCGATCAAGTTTTTCCATCACATAGGACTTTAAATGTTCTGAGGGATCAAGGTTCTTAAATGTTACCGATGTCTGCATATTTACAACTCCTTATATTTGTTTTCGTTTATTGGATGGCAATACCTTCAGCATTTCTCGATACTTAGCTACAGTCCGGCGTGCGATGTTAATTTGTGACTCTTTCAGGAGTTTCGCAATTTTATCATCGCTGTAAGGCTTTTTGGGATCTTCACTTGCGATGATTTGCCTGATTTTCTCTTGTACACTGGCCGAAGCAATGGCACCGCCTTGAGAGCGTTGAATAGAACTGTTGAAAAAATACTTCAATTCATAAATACCCTGGGGGGTATAGGCATATTTGTTTGTTGTGACCCGACTGATAGTTGACTCATGCATTCCAATATCGTTGGCCACATCTCTGAGCACCATCGGTTTTAAATATGCAATTCCCTTCTCGAAAAATTCCCCCTGATATCTCAATATACTTTCCATAACTTTGTATATTGTTTTCTGTCGTTGATGGATGCTTTTAATCAACCAGGCTGCTGAGCGCAGTTTGTCTTGGATGTAGTCCTCCGCATCTCCGGAAATTTTTTTGCCGTGGCTCAAGGATTTTTTATAAAAAGAGTTCACGCGCAGTTTCGGCATGCCGTCATCATTCAGCATAATTACAAATTCACTATCGAATCTATAGACATAGATGTCAGGTATAATATATTGAGCTGTTTCCTCAGAAAATTGACGTCCCGGTCTGGGTTCCAATGCTCTGATGATATTGACCGCCGCGACCACATCATCCATATTTATTTTGAGGGCCCGGCATATCGCTTTGTAATTCTTTTTTTCCAAATTGCCGAGATGGCTATTGATAATCTCAGCCACCAGGGTGTTATCCACATCCAAATATTTGGCTTGCAGCATAAGACATTCTCTAAGATCTGCGGCGCATACCCCGATCGGATCAAATGTCTGTATTAATTCCAGGACCGTGCTGACTTTCGCGGGACTTGATTCGCTCATTCTTGCCAGCTCTTCAACCGGTACATCCAGATATCCATCTGAATTAAGATTGCCGATGATGATACTCCCGATCTTTTCCTCCTCACTTGTTGGTCTCGTCATCAGCAATTGCCAGAGGAGGTGTTCATTTAATGATTCCTGGCGGGCGATGAAGGCTTCAAACTTGGGAGATTCTTTACTCTCGGATTCATAGTTGACTCTGCCGGGTGAATTGTATTCGCCAAGATAGTTGCTCCAGTCAATGTCATCACGAATTTTTTCATCCATCGTTACTTCTTGGGTCGCAGGCGGGTCATCGGAAGCCGAATCACTTGTTTCGGGGGCAGAATCTTCAAAAGTTGTTTCCTGGACCTCTTCAACTTCAAGGGCCGGATTTTCTTCAAGTTCCTGGTGAATTGTCTCCATCAACTCCAGTCTTGACAGCTGCAGCAACTTAATCGCCATCTGGAGCTGGGGCGTCATGATTAATTGCTGGGTTAATTTTAACTGTTGTCTGAGTTCAAGAGCCATTTTAGAGCCTAAATTCGTCTCCCAAATAAATTCGGCGGGCGGTTTTGCTGGAGGTTATTTTTTCGGGAGATCCAAATTCAATAATTTCGCCTTCATTTAATATATATGCTTCGTCACAGGATTCAAGAGTTTCTCTCACATTATGATCAGAGATGAGCACTCCGATTCCGCGAGTTTTTAGATGGGCAATGATCTTTTTAATGTCGATAACGGCCAAAGGATCGATACCGGCAAAGGGCTCATCCAGCAAAATGAAAGCTGGATTCGTGGCCAGGGCCCTGCTAATTTCAAGACGCCGTTTTTCACCGCCCGAAAGTAAAACAGCCTTCTGATCCGACAGGTGCTGTATACCTAACTCCTCGAGGAGCATACTGGTTCGATCCACCTGCTCTGATTTTGAGATCGGCAAAGTTTCAAGAATGGCCATAATATTTTGCTTGACCGTAAGCTTTCTAAAAATGGAGGTTTCCTGGGGGAGGTAGCCTACTCCCTTACGCGCCCTCAGATACATGGGGTATTCGGTAATGTCTTCATCGTTTAGTAAAACGCGTCCCTCATCCGGTTTTACGATTCCGATGGTGCAGTAGAATGTTGTTGTTTTACCGGCTCCATTGGGCCCCAGAAGACCCACGACCCGGCGGCTTTGTACGTCCAGACTGACCGAATTGACAACTTTTCTGCCATTATAAACCTTGCCCAGTTTTCTAAGGGACAATATTGCCATATTGGTTAGTTACGAATCGATATTTCATTCATTCTATTGCGCCGGTGCAGCCCGGTTCATTATTTTATTGCGGTTTGAAATACGGCTTCAACCCGTTGGCTTTTGCCGCTGGATGCGCTTATACGTTTATCATCCATATAAAGTGTTATTGTTGATCCTGCAACTGAATTCTTACCGTCGCCAATCCAGGAATTGGCGCCGGTGAGAACAATTGTTCGGGTCTGCTTGGTATATACGGCCCGCCGGGTTTTTGCCACAACCTCACCGAACCGTATCGTGACCGTACCGGTGGCAATAATTTTTTGTATGGCTTCTTGGCCGGTAACCCGTTGGTCCTTTTTTTTATCGGCGATGTAAAAAATTTTAAGACGATCGGCCGTAATGACGGTCTCGCCCTGGGCAGCCTTGACGTTGCCTATAAATTCTGCCGATTTGGTGTTATTGTCAGTAATCAGCTTATCGGCCGAAATTGTGGTTTGATTATTTCTGCTATTTTTTCCAGTGTATTGTTTTAGGCCCTGATCACTCGCTGTTGTGGCTGCAATCGCAGCTTGCAAACAAACAACAGTAAACCCAAGGGGCATAAACCGTAACAGGGCCGCTTTACAGCGAAAAAGTCTCACTAAAGGTTCCCTTGACTTTTCCTTCAAGAATCGTACTGTTCGTATTCAGATCCATAGACATTCTGTCGGCCAATATCTTGTACGATTCACCTATGATTTCCACCGGTGTTTTGGTTAACAGTAAACGGTTGCGGTGATCGTACAACAATTGTTCCGTAATTAAACGCGAATTGGCATTTTTAACGACAACATCTCCTGCCACCTCCATATTTTTTGAATCCGAATATAAGATTCCATGAGCAGCCGTCATAAAGACTTTTTGCCGGTCTTTTAAAAAAAAGGTGATGCTCAGCTGTTCGAGCCGCACCTGTTTATTTGATTCACTATACTGGGCCGAAGCAGCGTGCAACATCCACTCTTTTATGCCATCCCGGGTTGCCGTTTGTTGAATTTCACCGATGGTTAAGTTTGCATTGCCGGGAATTGATGACAACAACTGCGCCGGGTTGTCTGCAATACGACGGTATTTATAATAAGCCGCCACCGTGAAACCAACGGTTAATACGATAACCACAAGTAACAAAAATTTGAGTTTTTTTGGGTAAATCATGGTCAGCAATTTTATTTAATTCCGGAATCGGGTCTTTGACGAGACGACCAGATAGCCCCCTTGATTTATATATACCGCTTTATTGCTTGCTCCCATAGCCCCTGGGCTTTAAGGATTGTTTCGCATATCTCCCGGACAGCACCCCTCCCGCCTTTTGCAATGGTAACCATGGCGGCATTTTGGCGTACAATTTCACAGGCATCCGACACGGCAATGGAAACACCGACCCGGGTCATGATCGGCAGATCCGGCAGGTCGTCGCCGACGTAGGCCGTCCTTTCAGCTGATACACCGGTCTGATCTGAAATTCGGCTCAACAAAGCTGCTTTATCCGTTATGCCGTCGAAAATATGCTCGATTCCTATATTATGACATCTATGTTTCAGTGCCATCGAGCTTCTGCCCGTGACAAGGCCCACTTTGATGCCTGCCTCGGTGATGAGTCTCAGGCCAAGTCCGTCTTTTACATTGAAAACTTTGGTTTCCTGACCGTTATCGTCATAAATAATGTCACCCCGGGTCAAGACTCCATCCACGTCGAGTAGCAGAAGCTGTATCCGTTTTAACTTGCTTTGCAATATGGATGCGTTTTCGGCCATTACTGCGCTAGACTTTTTTCTGGACCGTTCCCGGATCACGGGCCCCTGTGGGACAAAAATTATCGAACGGCTTCGCCCTTGGTTGCTTCGAATCTGGGGCATACTCGCCATTCACTCAATCAGGGCACACCACTTCCCGGATCGCCTTGAGACAGGAGACCAATTCGTAAAGGTCGTCGAGATTCAGTGAATTCGGTCCGTCACAGAGTGCTTTATCGGGATCCTTATGGACTTCCAGGAATATTCCATCGGCTCCCGCTGCAACCGCTGCACGGGCCAGGACGGGCGCGAACTCTCGCTGACCTCCTGAACGCCCGCCTTCACCACCGGGCAGCTGAATGCTGTGCGTCGCATCAAAAATCACCGGCCAGCCTGTTTTTTGCATTATTTTTATGCTCCGTAAGTCGGCCACCAGGTTGTTGTACCCGAACATCGTTCCCCGTTCAGTAATCAAGATATTTTGGTTGCCGGTGGAAGTAACTTTCCCAAGAATATTTATGATATCCCATGGCGCCAGAAACTGACCTTTTTTTATATTTATCGGCTTGCCGGTTTTGGAGACCGCCAAAATCATATCGGTTTGCCGGCACAGAAAGGCAGGAACTTGAATGATGTCCAATACCTTGGCCGCGGCTTCAATTTCGTTGATCCGATGCACGTCCGACAGGACGGCGATACCCAACTCCGATTTGATGCGTTGAAGTATGCCTAAACCGTCCGCCAGGCCGGGGCCTCTGAATGAGTCAAGTGAGGTGCGATTGGCTTTGTCATAGGAGGCCTTAAATATAAACGGGATATTAAGTTCCTGGCTCAACGACTTCAAGAATGCAGCGATTTCAAAAGTGGTTTCGTAACTTTCGATCACACAGGGACCGGCGATTAGAACAAGTGGAGAGTCCTGGCCGATGCTTGTTCCGTTTAATTTAAGTGTATGACCCATAAAATTCAAATGACAGATATTTAAGCTAAGACACGGATTTTTCACCATTTAAAATTTATCCCGGGCACGACCAAAAGTCAAGAAACGAAAAACAGCCCTTGATAAAGACTGTTTTAATTGTTATTAAAACCCATTTTGCCATTGCGGGAAGGTATATTATAACCTATTGAAAGTTAAAAAGAAAACTTTAATTTCATTGGGCATAACTTTGGGATGCCTCCTGATTGCCCTGCCGCTGGTCTGGTTTCTGATGGTTCGATTTGAGGGTGAAAAGCCTTTTATCCACATCAGACTGCAAACACCGGCAGTCGGGGCATCACAGCAAATTCCTGTTATCGTTTCTGATCTCAAAAGTGGTGTTCGAGCAGTCCGGATAGGGGTGTTAAAAGACGGGAATGAATCGGTATTATTTGACAAGCGGTTTGTGTCTGAAGCCCGCGACCGTCAAAATAAAGTTTCTTTGAACGTCAATTTCGAACCGGCAAAACTGGGCCTGAGCGATGGTCCGGCGATACTGCGCGTGGTTGCCAGAGATAACTCCTGGCGGGCATGGTGGCACGGAAACAGGGCCTACCTTGAAAAACGGGTTGTCATAGACACACAGGCCCCGGGAATAAACGTGTTAAGTCGGTCTCATTATCTTCGTCAGGGCGGGGCCGGGCTCGTGATTTACAGGCTTTCTGAACCTTGTCCGACCAGCGGCATTATGGTTGAGGATAATTTTTTCCCCGGCTATGCCGGCTACTTTCGAGATGATAAGATTTTTCTGGCTTTTTTAGGCCTGCACATCAGCCAGGGGCCCAACACCAATATTTACCTGAGTGCCACCGATCTGGCGGGTAACCGCTCCGATGCCGGGCTGGCCTACAACATTCGGCCCAAGCGGTTTAAATCCGACACGGTTACTATAACCGATAAATACCTTAAGCGCAAAATGCCGGCATTAAAGATCGAAGGTGCTCAACAACAACAGATCTCGTTGATAGAGAAATTTGTGCTGGCCAACAGCGGGATGCGACAGGACAACTTTCAAAAAATGGCCGAGCTTGGACATCGCAGCACCAAAGATTTCCACTGGAAAGGTGCCTTTGTGCGCCTGCCAAAGTCGGCCAGAATGTCCGGTTTTGGCGATAACCGCGATTACAGGTATAACGGTCAGGTTATCGATCGCCAGATACACCTCGGCATTGATCTGGCATCGGTCGCGAGGTCTCCGGTTCCCGCGGCCAACCACGGGAAGGTGCTCTTTGTGGGAACATTGGGCATATTTGGCAACACTATTATCATTGATCACGGGTTGGGTTTGCTCAGTATGTATTCCCATTTGAGTCGCATGATGGTGGAGGAACAACAGGCCATTAAAAAAGGCGAGATCATTGGACGTACCGGTATGACCGGCCTGGCGGGTGGCGATCACCTTCATTTTGCTATCCTTGTTCGTAATACTTTTGTTAATCCAATTGAATGGTGGGATGCGGTCTGGATCGAAAACAATATTATGGCAAAAATAAAAGAGGTGAAATCCGAATGGCAGTAGCCTTGACGGTATCTTAATAAAACGGCCGCTCGGCCGCAAAAAGGAGAAAGGACCTTGCAGGAGACAGCTACAAGATGAAAGCATATAAGGTTAACAAGACCTATCAGCAAATAAACGACAAAATTCGAGCGGGCGAAGTCGTAGTGGTCACCGCGGAGGAGATGATCGATATCGTTAAGAAAAATGGCCCGGTAAAAGCTGCAAAACAGGTCGATGTCGTTACGACAGGAACTTTTGCGCCAATGTGTTCTTCAGGCGCATTTATTAATTTCGGACATTCCGTCCCCACCATTAAGGCCGCCAGGGTCTGGTTGAATAACGTGCCCGCATATGCCGGCTTGGCGGCAGTTGATTGCTACATCGGGGCTACTGAGCCTTGCGAGGATGATCCCTTGAACAAGGTCCACCCCGGTGAATTCAACTATGGCGGGGGACATGTTTTGCAGGACCTTTTAGCGGGTAAAAAAATTCATATGAAAGCACTTGCCTATGGAACCGATTGTTATCCTAACCGTATGACTGAAAAAGAGATAACCCTGAGCGAGCTTCCCTACGCGCTTCTTTGCAACCCGAGAAATGGATATCAAAATTATAACTGTGCCTTAAATTTGACCGGCAAAACGATCTATACCTATATGGGCGTGCTAAAACCCAAAGCCGCTAACGCCAATTTCTGCTCGGCGGGGCAATTGAGCCCCCTTTTTAATGATCCGTATTATAAAACTATTGGGCTGGGAACCCGGATCTTTCTCGGTGGCGGTGAAGGATACGTAACCTGGCAGGGTAGTCAACACAACCCCGGTGTTAAAAGAACCAAAAAGGGAGTACCGCTTACACCGTCAGGAACCTTATGCGTTATGGGGGATTTAAAAAAAATGAGCCCCAGATGGATTGTGGGATTAAGCCTTCTGGGATACGGCTGCTCCCTGGCGGTTGGTCTGGGCGTACCGATACCCATTTTGAATGAGAAGATGGCCCAATACACCGCAATATCGGATGATGAGTTATTCACCCAGATCATTGACTACGGGCATGACTATCCGAACGGTGTTTCGCGCAGCTATGGCAAGGTGAGTTACACTGCACTTAAAAACGGTTATATCGACTTTGAAGATAAAAAAGTTCCGACGATACCCCTTTCGAGTGTGGTCAGAGCCCGCGAAATAGCCGAAACATTAAAAAAATGGATCTCTAAGGGTAAATTTTTGCTGGGAGAGCCCCAATTTACCTTACCCGGTTCGCAACGAGGAGCCTAGAGGTGGTTTCAAAACCTCATTTTATTCGCCCCGGGTGGGCTAAAACCCAATGGCTGCGTTGCAGGCTTTCTCAAAATGCTCACATGTAAAAAGGGTTAACCCGTTGAGCCCGTTGGCTCGTTAGCCGGTTATAATTCGGATGGATTCCCTTATTTTTACGGACTAAACCGGCTAACCTAAAGTTGCGCCTTGTTGAACTCATTAATGTATAAAATCAAGATGTGAAATCCCGCCGAAGTGTGGCGGGACCCTTGAACCCAATCTTAGGCTTGTCCGCCTCGGGTGTGGTTTTGAGACCACTTCTGGACTAAATATTAATAAATAATTCAGGTTCCAATTGGATGATGTCCTAATCTTCTGCCTGTCGAAAAATTACTTTGCACCCTGAAAGCAATTAATACCCATGCCGGAATCCATCAGAACCTTTATTGCATTTGAATTACCGGAGCACGTCTTATCCGCCATCGGTAAAATCCAGGAGGACTTGAAATCATATAAATTTAAAATAAAGTGGATTCGACCCGAAAGTATCCATCTGACACTCAAATTTCTGGGAAATATCGATCCGGCGACTGTGGAACAAATTGAGCGTGTGCTGGGGGGCACGGTTAAATCGTATGCACCGTTTTCAATACAGGCCAGGGGTCTTGGTGTATTTCCTGGCTTAAAGCGACCTCGAGTGCTATGGATTGGAATCACCGGCCAAATTGATCGGCTTATCGGATTGCAACAAAACCTGGATAAAGATCTCAGGGCAATCGGATTCCCGGGTGACAAAAGACCGTTTAAAGGCCACCTGACCCTGGGCCGGGTAAAAGGAGGCATCGACGCCAACCGGATCCATAGCGTGCTCACGAAGTACAATGAATTTGAAGCTGAACCATTCACCGTGGGACCCCTGATACTGTACAAAAGCGATTTGCATCCAACCGGCGCTGTTTACACAAAATTATTACAATTAGCCCTTTAATTTTGTTCTAGGCCAACAAGGAGGCGACAATGAACATTTCACCGGACAAAGAAAAGGCGGTTGAAACCGCAATAGTACAGATAGAACGCCAGTTCGGCAAAGGTTCTATTATGAAGCTGGGGGATAGCCCCGTGATCCGTGTGCCGATTATTCCGACCGGGTCCCTGGCCCTTGATACGGCCCTGGGCGTGGGAGGAATTCCCAGGGGCAGGGTGGTTGAAGTATTTGGACCGGAAGCATCCGGCAAGACAACACTGGCACTCCACGCCGTCGCCGAAGCACAAAAACTGGGTGGTATTGCTGCTTTTGTGGATGCCGAACATGCACTGGATGTTAACTATGCCAGAAGGTTGGGGGTTAATTGTGACGAACTCCTCGTTTCCCAGCCCGACACCGGCGAACAAGCCCTGGAAATCGCCGATATGCTGGTGGCAGCGCTGGTTCCGCGGGCAGAAATTGAGGGAGAGATGGGAGATTCTCACATGGGACTTCAGGCTCGGCTCATGTCCCAGGCGATGAGAAAGCTCACCGCGACTATCGGTAAAACCATGACGACGGTGATTTTTATTAACCAGATTCGGATGAAAATCGGTGTCGTATTTGGCAACCCGGAAACGACCACCGGCGGAAATGCCTTAAAATTTTATTCGTCCGTAAGACTTGACATCCGGCGCATCGGCGCCATTAAAGATGGTCAGGAGGTTATCGGAAATCGCACCCGGGTTCGAGTGGTCAAAAACAAGATGGCACCGCCTTTCAAAGAGGCTGAGTTTGACATAACTTACGGGGACGGTATTTCAAAAACAGGTGATCTGCTCGATATGGGTGTGGAGGCGGGCATCATTGAGAAAAGCGGTTCCTGGTATTCCTATGACGGTGAGCGTATCGGTCAGGGCCGGCAAAACGCTAAAAAATTTCTGGGCGAAAATCCGGATATTCAAGAATCGGCCTTGAAAAAGGTCAAAGAAACTTTGGGTTTGTCCGAGGTATTAGAAAAAGAAAGTGCTCCCGAAGATAAATCATGAAGATACTATGCTTCTTCCAAGACTACACTCAGAAGAAGAGGCCCCTTCGGGGCAGTAAGTTTCTGAGTCCAAGATTCGATCAGATCCTCGATGCTTGATCCTAGATCCTCGATAAGTCAATTGATGCGGTGTTCGTTTTTGGTTATCGAGTATCCAGCATCCGGCATCGAGTATCGGTCACAAATGTCAAAAATTGTAATTAACAAACATCGACAACATATTATCGATATCATGTCGCTAAGCACCTATAGCATATTGGAGTGTTGTTTATGACTGGAAATGAAGTTCGCAGTAAATTTCTTAAATATTTTGAAAAGCATGACCACCGGATGGTGCGCAGTTCTTCGCTGGTGCCCCAGGATGATCCTACGCTGTTGTTTACAAATGCAGGAATGGTCCAGTTCAAGCGGGCATTTCTCGGTGAGGAGAATCGTGGCTACCTGAGAGCTACGACTTCCCAGAAATGTGTAAGGGCCGGCGGCAAACATAACGATCTGGAAAACGTCGGATACACAGCCCGACACCATACATTTTTTGAAATGCTGGGAAACTTTTCTTTCGGTGATTATTTCAAAGAGAAAGCAATCGAGTATGGCTGGGATCTGTTGACCAATGGTTATGGCCTGCCCCAGGATAAACTCTGGGTTTCGATCTATCTGGATGACGACGAGGCGCACGAAATCTGGCGCAGGCAAATCGGTGTTCCGGAGGATCGGATCAAGCGCTTTGGTGAAGAGGACAATTTTTGGGCCATGGGCGACACGGGTCCGTGTGGACCGTGTAGTGAAATTCACATCGATCGCGGTGAAGCCTTTGGCTGCGGTAAGCCGGAGTGCTCGTTGGACTGTGAATGTGACCGGTTTCTTGAGCTGTGGAATTTAGTGTTCATGCAGTTTAATCGGGATGCAGCCGGCAAAATGACGCCGCTTCCCAAGCCGAGCATCGATACCGGTTTGGGTTTGGAACGGATGGTTGCCATCCTTCAAAATGTCTCAACTAATTTTGAGACGGATTTGATCCTGCCCATAATCAAAAAAACCGAAGACCTTTGCGGAAAACAGCTGGGAGAATCGGAGGTTGTCGACGTAGCCCTGAAAGTCATCGCTGATCACAGTCGAGCCGCCGCATTCCTTATCGGTGACGGCGTATTTCCTTCCAATGAAGGCCGCGGCTACGTTTTGAGGCGCATTATGCGCCGGGCCATCCGTTATGGTCGCAATATCGGCTTCATCAAACCGTTTTTACATCAAACGGTCGAAGTGGTGTTTGATATAATGAAGCCGGCCTACCCGGAGCTGGCAGCGTCGGCTGCTTTTATTACCAATGTCATAAAAAACGAAGAGGTGCGGTTCACCGAGACCCTGGATACCGGTTTGAAGCTGTTAAACGATACCCTTGATGATATAAAAGCTGTCGGTCAAAAAGAAGTGCCCGGCAAGCTGATATTCAAACTTTATGATACCTATGGCTTCCCGGTGGATATCGTCAGCGATGTGGTCAGGGATGAGGGCCTGACCCTTGATATGAAAGGATTTGAAAAGGCCATGGAAGGCCAACGGGCTCAATCCAGGTCCGTGGCCACTTTCGCCAAGATCAGCGATGCTTATAAAGAACTCAGTACCCGGGGGTTTAAACCCGTATTCGAGGGTTATGATCAAGCGATCCTGGATTCGACAGTCGTTGCCCTGGTGGCAAATGGCGATGAGGTTTCCGAAGCCACCCAGGGGAAAGAAATAGAGGTGGTGACTGAGGTTACACCATTTTACGCTGAAGCCGGTGGGCAGGTCGGAGACACAGGTCAGATCAGTGCCGACAACCTCGATATAAAAATTGAAGATACTATTAAAGATCCCACCGGACTGATTATACATAGGGGGAAAATCGTTTCGGGCCGCGTCAGCATAGGCCAAACGGTAAGCCTTGCGGTTGACATGGCTAAACGAAAGGCGACTCAGCGAAACCATACCGCTACGCACATCTTGCATGCTGTATTGCGCAATGTTCTCGGAGACCACGTCAAACAGGCCGGATCACTGGTTGCACCGGACCGGCTTCGATTTGATTTCAGTCATTTTTCTCAAATTGACCGCGATACGTTGAACAGGATTGAAACCCTGGTCAATGAACGAATCCGTGAGAATATATCAACCCATACCGAGGAAATGGTTGCCGAAAAGGCTTTTAAGTCGGGAGCGACAGCACTTTTTGAAGAAAAATACGGCGATCTGGTTCGAGTGGTTTCACTTGCCGACTTCAGCAAAGAACTTTGCGGCGGAACCCATACCCGCAGAACCGGTGATATCGGCTCATTTAAAATTGTCAGTGAATCCAGCGTAGCATCCGGTGTAAGGCGAATCGAAGCCCTGACCGGTGAGGCCGCTGTGGAATACGCCCAGCAGATGTCGGAAATTGTTTTGCAATCCGCTCACCTGCTCAAAGATAAACCCCAAGCGGTTCCTCCCAAAATCGAGAAAACGCTCTCCGAATTCAAGCGACTCGAAAAAGAAGTTGAACGCTTAAAAACAAAAATGGCCTCCCTGGCTGCTGATAGTGCTGAAGCTGACATAAAAACAATTAATGGTACCCGCGTTCTGGCCAGAAAGGTGTTGGTTGACAACCCGGCGGCCTTAAGGGATCTGGCCGATCAGCTTAAGGACAAGATAAAGTCGGGTATCATCGTGCTGGGCAGTATCGCGGGACCCAAAGTGCTTCTGATCGTGGTCGTGACCCAAGATCTTATCAAACGCCACCATGCCGGAAAAATCGTAAAACAGGTGGCGGCCGTAGTCGGTGGCGGCGGTGGTGGAAGACCCGATATGGCCCAGGCCGGCGGCAGCCAACCGCAAAAACTGGATGAGGCGCTTGAGAAAGCCTATGAAGTGATTGAGAAATCGTAATTTTCTTACTTCTAAATTCATCATTCTATATTCGATATTCTGCGGTTCATCTTTATCCGATATTCTGCAGTACAATAGATTCGGCCGATT